>NZ_RZQP01000043.1:0-35582 GCF_003998165.1 Mesorhizobium sp. M7A.F.Ca.US.007.01.2.1
CATCGTGCCGCCGAACTGCCTGTCTGGCTGCACAGATACAATTGGCATCGTCCACATGGCAGCCTAAAGTCAAAAACGCCTATCAGTCGCCTCGCCCTGATCGAGGACAACCTGTTGAAGCTCCACAACTAGGTCGTCCAGCATCACAGTGAACCGCGTACGTAGTATTTTGTCGTAGGCGGCATTCTGGATAGCCGGATACGGGCTCTTCACCCGCTGCACCACCGATTGCGGGATGATGTCGCGAGAAACATTCACGGATTTCGTGAAAAAAGTGTACCCGCCGAAGAGCCCTACTCGCGGGGGCGGTGCAGCACCACCTCGGTGTCACTGCTCGTGTTCATGCGATGGACTAGGCCGGCCAGCTGTTGACGCAGCTCGCGGTAGTTGTAAGTCTCACCCGTGTAGACGAGCACCAAGTCAGGTCGGCCATCCCCCTGGAGCATCCTCGGCTGGCGGCCGCCCTGGATATCGATGATTGCCAGGCGGTGGTGTCCCAGCGCCGCAGGCCCGCCGATCCAAGTCCCCTCGTCGTCCGGACCGTGGTTCGCTATGGTGGCCGTCATATCGGCAAGCTCCCTTCGCGCATCGGGACCTCCGAGGTCTCGATTGAAGTCGATCCATTCACAGATGCCGCACAGGTTATGTCGCCGCATTTGGGCGAAGCAGATATAAGGCCAGTGGGAAACCATCGAGGCAAAGTGACGGATCTAGCCCAGCTACGATCCGCATCCGACATTGTCGGACATCGGACAGCACCGCGATTCGCTGCATAGGAAGCCTGGAGTCGCGATTTCCCCTGGGGGAATCAGCGCATGAAAGGAGAGCTGGGTCGTGTCTGCCGAAATGAGAAATTGCTCCCCCTTATTGCATCACCGAGGAATGTTACCCAGCGCGATAGACGGACATGCCCTATCTCCCCCCGTTGCAGCTGAGGGAGATAGGGGCCAGCTCTTCATTCAACCCTCATGGAGGATGATCAGCCCAGCCATTTCCATGCGCCGGCCTTCACAAGCCGTGCACCATTCAGGTTCTTTTCCTTGAAGCGCGACGATCCTTGTCAGACGTCGCAACACTTGCTGCCGAGAGCACGAGCTCTTCCTCGAGCATGCCTTGATCTGCGCCTCGAACGGCTCGCACATGCTGGGTTTCAACGACTTCGCAGAGGTTGATATTCTGCAGTGACTTCGTCTCGCTGCTGCACGGCATTGACGCTGGGAGCCATGCTCGCGTGGCGCAATTGTGCTGAAGCCGGTGCCCACGGCAACGTTTCTTAACCCGCCCCAGATCCTGGCGTTTGGCTATTTCCGACATTCGTGTCCGGCTTCGGACAAAGGCCGGGTTTGCCGAACGGAGTCGCACCCAATTTCCAGTGCTGCTTGAGCAATAATATCGACCGGCATTACTGCACAACACGAAAGTTGCTGCAAAAACCGAAGTGAACCCAAGGCATCGGGTCAATTGGCATGGCGCTTGCGACTCGGTCGATAGAACGCAGTCAAAATCACGGTTGCAGACCATGCCTACCTCTCAAAGCTCGATAAAGCACGCGAGCAAAATTCCCCGTCTCCGCGGAAGCTCGTCGCCGTTAAACGTGCCTGCTCGGGGGCGGTCTTGCACAAGACCGGTCCGAGGCAACCACGCCAAGGCGCGAGGCTGCCGGAACTGTCGACCGAAGTCGATGCCGCTTCAGTTTAACCGAAAAATGCACCGTACCACTTTGGCCTGGAAGCAAATCAATGACCTATAGAAAGAACGTTCCTCTCGTGACCTTTCGCACGCGTGTTCGCGATGAGTCGATCGGGGGGCCAAATCCTTATCAGTGGGAGAACAAGACCTCCGACGATTATTTCGGGGGCAAGCGCATCATCCTGTTCTCGCTGCCTGGCGCCTTCACCCCGACCTGCTCGACCTTCCAACTGCCCGATTTCGAAAAACTCTATGATCAATTTCTGGAACTGCGAATTGACGCGATCTACTGCGTCTCGGTCAACGATGCTTTCGTCATGAATGCGTGGGGAAAGTCCTTGGGGCTGCAGAAGATCGAGCTGATCCCAGACGGGTCGGGCGAGTTCACGCGCAAAATGGGCATGCTGGTCGCGAAGGACAATCTGGGCTTTGGCATGCGCTCCTGGCGATACGCCGCTCTGATCGACGATGGCGTGGTGGAGCAGTGGTTCGAGGAGGAAGGCTTCTGTGACAACTGCGAGACGGACCCCTATGGCGTTTCATCCCCGCAAAACGTTCTCGACAAATTGAAGGCGGCGGCATGACCCAGAAGTGGAAAGTCTCACACAACCCAAGCACACACTAGAGCCTCCTCGGCAGATCACGGTTCAACATGCATCTCTCAGCAAGCCTGCTTCAACGCCAGAAGCAACGTATGGTCTTATCGCCTCAAGCCATTGAAGCTATTCGCTTGCTGCGATTGACGCATACTGAACTCCATCAGCTCGTGCAGCAGGCACTCGAGAAGAACCCCGTTTTGAAGCCTGACCCGTTTGACGACGATTCGCCGCTGCCAGGGGTGGATCAGCGGAGCAGTCAAAGCAGAAGCGAAATCGGCGAATCGCCCATTGGCGGGCCGTCTGGCGGGCGCGGGCAATGGAAGTCGCAACGCAGTAGCGGCAACGATCGACCTGCCGTCGAGGAGTTTACCGCCCACACCGAAACATTGCACGACCATGTCGCCCGCCAGGTCGCCCTCAACCCGTTCACCCCCCAGGAGCGGCTGATTGCCGGACAGCTCGCCGCTCATCTGGAGGACACTGGCTATCTTCAGGTAAACCTTTTCGATCTGGCCAGGACGTTAAACGTTCGGCAAGCTGATGTGGAACGGGTCATCGGAATCTTGCAGCAATTTGATCCGCCGGGCATTTTTGCGCGAACTCTCAGCGAATGCCTGGAGATTCAGCTGCGCCAGCAAGACCGGTTCGACCCGGCTATGGCAGCTTTGGTCGCCAATCTCGAGATGCTTGCACGGGGGGATTTTCAGGGATTGAAGCAGCGTTGCGGAGTCGACGAGGAGGATCTCCTCGACATGAGGAACGAAATCCGCGCGCTCGATCCCAAGCCTGGAGACCGGTTCCAGTCCGGGACGCCGGAAACCATCGTACCGGACGTCTGGGTAATGCCCAAGTCCGAAGGTGGATGGCGGGTGGAGCTTGATCCGGCCACGCTGCCCAAAGTGTTGATCAACCACACCTATGTCGCCGAAATCTCGCAGCTGACCAAGCAAAATCCGGAAGGCAAAGCGTTTCTCGACAATTGCCAGGAAAAAGGGAACTGGCTGATCAGCAGTCTCAAGCAGCGCGCTAAGACGATCCTTAAGGTTGCGACCGAAATCGTGCGCCAGCAGGATGCCTTTTTTACACACGGCGCCGCCCATCTGCGGCCTCTCTGTCTCAAAAATGTCGCTGACGAGATCGGCATGCACGAGTCGACGGTAAGCCGGGTGACTTCGAACAGGTACATGTTGACTCCGCGCGGGGTGTTCGAGCTGAAGTATTTTTTCGCTGCGCCAATCGCATCCTGCGAGGGCGGCGATGCGCACTCCGCCAAAGCTGTCTGCCATCGGATCAAGGCAATCATAGCCGAAGAATCGCTCGACAAGGTACATTCCGACGAAGACATCGTTGCTCAACTCAAGGAGACCGGCATCGATGTCGCTCGCCGTACCGTCACCAAATATCGCGAGGCGATGAACATCCCTTCCTCCATACGACGGCGCCGCGATAAGCGTTTGTCCGCAGCTGCGATCAAGCGAAGTGACTAACCGACATTCGTGGTCGGCGAGAGGCGACTCTCAACTTCCTCCGGGCCGAAGCAGCTTTCGAAGTCATGGCATTCCCCGCAACTGGGTGCTGTGCATGACGAAAAGCCTTCGGCCTCACACAGCTTGCGGTAAAAGTACTTTTTCCATTTCATGTTTTCTGTGTTGCCTGCCGCCAGCGCGGGAAAATGTCTGGCAAGCAGGCGGCTGAGCTCAGCGCGATTTGAGAGGCCAAGATCCCGCCAAAGATGGTCCATGCGCATCGCACGCCGGGCGATGATCTTGGCCAAGCGGGCGCTCGCCGGGTCGGCCGGCGCAGCATGCGCTAGCAGCAGCCGGCGTAGCAGTTCCTCTTCCAGTTCCGGCTCGGGCTCGCTCAACTCCTCCAAAGCGAATACGCTGCTGGAGGTAGACGGGAAAGTTGCGGCCAAGACATCACGCAATTCGACAGACGAAAGGCCTGTCCCCTCCGTCGCCAACACCTCGCCCGCCTGGACCTCCTCAAGCGAACGTGAATGTACGCAGGGCAGCACATGCTGATCGAAGCTCCTCCCTAGCTCGGACCCACGCCATTGCGCGCTGGATAGGCAGCCATCATCGTAACGGCCGGCTTCAGCTTCCGGCATGACAAAGCGCCTTGTTGACCGCAGGGATGATCTTGTCGCCCCAGAGCTCGATCTGGCGCAGCATCGTCTTTTGGTCGAAGTCGCCCAATTGAGTCTGAACTGCGATCTGGTCCGGTTTCAAGATATCGATCTCTTCCAGCAGGCGATCAATCACGCGATTTACGCTGCCAATCGGCAAATTTTTGCGCATGGTCTCGAAGGACAGATCCTGCTGGGTCGGTGTCTCCTGCAGCAGGTAGCCATCGTGGCTCTGTTGGCGACGCTGATGCAGGGCTTCAGAAAGCCGGCGCTGGAAGCGGGCATTGTCGAGATAGCTGTTGATCTCCAACTCGTCGTGGCTGGCATAGCAGCAGCGCAGCAGCGATATCTTGACGTCGGTGACGTTCTTTTCCTCGGATGCCGCCGCCCTCTCGACTGATTCACGCAGTGTGGTCAAAGTCTCTAAGCCGTCGTGGAAGGCTGTGACAAAAAAATTGTGCCCCTCGCGGTAGGCCCGAGCCATCCGTGCGGCTCCGCCAGCGATCCAGATAGGCGGCGTCGGCTGCTGGACTGTGCGGACCGAAATCGCTGTTGGGGGGATCTTCTCATACTGGCCGTCGTGTTCGAAGACGTTTTGGTTGAGGCCCTTGAGAATGATGTCCAGGTATTCCGAAAAGACGGCCGGCGCCTCATCGATGTCCACGCCGAACCGTTCGAACTCGAACTGCTGGTATCCCAAGCCTACGCCGAGCTCGAGACGGCCGTTCGCAACGATGTCGGCGAAGCCGATCTCGGACAGCAGGCGCTGCGGTTGGTAAAGCGGCAGCACGCAGACGGCAGTGCCCAGGCGAATCGTGCTTGTCAAGCCGCCGCAGTGCGCCACCATCATCAGCGGGGATGGTATGAGGCTGTAATTGTTGAAGTGGTGCTCAGCAAACCACGCGGTGTTGAACCCAGCCTGCTCCGAAGCGACGGCCTGTTCGATGGAGTTGCGGATGACGCTTTCTGAGGATTGGTGATAGCCACGCTGGGCGGCCAGAATGAAAGTGGCAAATTCCATGATTTCTCCTCGTTATAGACACGTCAGCCGACCGGGAATGTGCTCGGCATGCGCATGCTTGGATCTCAAGCACCTCAGGTGCGTCGTGGAGCCGAGGCTTCATAATGCTCGGCCGGTCGCCCTGCGAAGGCCTGGCAATTAACCTGCGGCCTCCGCAAAACATTCGTCATAGAGCTCGCTGGCGTTTCCCGCATCACCGAACGAGGTCCAGCCGCCGTCCACGTAGAGGATCGAGCCGTTGATGTATGAGGCGTCAGACGAAGCAAGGAAGAACGATGCATCTGCGACGTCTTCTGGCCGTCCCATCCTGCCCATGGGGATGCGTCGTCCGATTGCTGTCAGGTCGATGCGGCCGGCTTTGGCCAACTGAGCAAGTGCGGGCGTGCGGATGTGGCCAGGAGCGACGGTGGCTGTCCGAATTCCGACCGGCCCGAGTTCGGCCGCCATGCAACGGGTCAGCATATCCATCCCCGCCTTGGAGGCGCCGTAGGCATGGCGCGGCGCGAACGGCAGAAAGCTGTCGATCGACCCGAGATTGAGGATCACGCCGCCCGGGCGCATAGCCTTGATCGCTTCGCGCGCGCAGGTGAAGGCGCCGGTAAGGTTGACATCCAGGACGTGTTCGAGCTGTTTCGACAGTTGCTCGATCGCAGGCACAATCCTGTCGGCGGTATCAGCACTATTGACCAGAACATCGATATACCCGAAGCGTCCCCTCAGTTCTTCGAACATCGACACCACATCGCTCTCGACGGCCACGTCCAGCGATTTCGCCAGATGCTTGCCGGGGAGCGATGTAGCCAGCTCTGCCGCTGCAGTGCCATCTTTATCAGCAATCACGACGGTGTCGCCGTTCGCGGCAAAGCGGCGAGCGACGGCCGCGCCAATGCTTTTTGCGCCACCGGTGACGAGCACGATTCGCGCATCTGTGCATTCGGCCGGACAGGAGAGCTCGGCTTGGAGCGCACCATCCACCGGCGGGTGAGCATCCCCCGGCTGGTTGAATGACATCCAGCCTCCGTCGACTGCCAGCACCGAGCCGGTGATGTAGCGCGCCTGCGTGCTGCTCAGAAAACGCACGACCCTGGCGATCTCGTCGGGGCGAGCCAAGCGCCCCATCGGCACGCGGCGGCGTATCGCCGCGAGGTCCATTTTGCCAGCGCGTGCCAGTTCTGTGACCATTGGGGTGCGGACGGAGCCCGGCGCCACACACAGATGTCGTTCCCGTAGGGCGCTCATCCTCCATTCCTACCCACTTATGCAGCTCCCAGTTGGGGACCCTCGACGCCATCTTGGTCGGTGGGGATGTGACCCTTGAGCAACTGGTAGATGGGATCGTCTGGATGTGGTGCTCCAATCGGCTGTCGCCGGCCGAACCTATCTGCCTCAAGAATCGCTGGCGGGATTTGCTCCTCAACCCAATCGTAGACGACTGTCCGTTCCGCAATTCGCCACTCGTCCTGCCTCTTCTGAAACAGATCGCAGTAACGGCCGCAAAGCAGCGTCTGACGTATTTCTTGGTCTGTATCCGGTCCGCGTTGCAGCGCGGTGAAATAGCTCTCGACCGCGGCCTCTGCTGAACTGATGAAGTCGATCAGGCTGTTCGTGATTTGATGGATGTTACGGTGCCCCGGCAGACCGAGAGCAAATTGGATGAAGTCCTCTGCCGGTCCGCAATAGGGACCGTGCCTGTCATACGCTTCGGGCCAGTATGCGCTACGCAGCGCCGCCTCATCGGCGCGGTCTATCCCGCGGCAGTACCGATACAGGCAGTTGCGGATCGCCTCTCGGTCACGCAGTTCGGTAATTTTCGCGTGGTCGACAGGGTCTGTCGCGAATTGTATGATTGTTTTGTCCTTCCCGATGCCAGTCTGCACTTTGCGTGTGTCTCTCTCTACAACTGAGTTAGCGGGGGGCTCGTCAACTTCCAGAGCTTGTTCGGGGCAGGCTCGTACCCCTTTTGAGGCAAGCAGTTGCTCCCCATCGGCAACATCAATATCACCGGGCAAGATGTAGCCGGCGTCATCAAGCTTGAAGACTCTCGGCGCCCGCGCCCAGCAGCGCGCATGACCCTGGCATCTGGCTTTATGTACGACGACACGCATAGCGAACTCCAATGTCGTTGGCTGAAACTTCAGGACCATTCCAGGATCAGATTCTCGATCCCGAACACATGGCCGCCGAAGGTGATAGGTTCAGTCCCTGTCTTGATCCGAAAGGCTGGGATGCGCGCCAGCCACTCCTCCAGGCCAATGACAATCTCCCGCCGGGCAAGGTGTGAGCCAAGACAACGATGGGGACCATAGCCAAAGGCAGCGTGCCGGTTGTCCTCGCGCGCCAGATCGATCTCATTCGGGCATTCGAATTCCGCCGGGTCACGATTGGCAATCATCGTGGCACAGGAAACATAATCTCCCTTGCGGATCGGCGCGCCTTTGAAGTCGACATCCTTCGTTGCCACTCGGATCATCTGAATGGTCGAATAGGCGCGCAGCAATTCTTCCGCAGCGACGGCAATCCGGTCAGGTTCGCTTCGTAGCAATTCCTGATCTTTGGGGTTGCGCGCGAGATGGGCCAAGTCGAAGCATATGGCTGCTGAGACCGTGTCGAGTCCCGCGACGAACACAAGCACGCCGATGCCACGGACTTCTTCGTCACTGAGCAGACGACCCTCGACCTTTGCCTTCACGATGAAGGTCATGAAATCATCGACCGGCTCCTTGCGGCGCTCGGTGGCAAGTTCGTCGATGAAGGCCACGATCGTCCGGGCTGCGGGTGGTCGTTGCTCCTTATCGCCGTGGAGCAGATCTCTAGCCCAGCCGACAAATGTTTCTAGTCCGTTGTCCGAAAGCCCAATAAAGCGAAGGAAGATATTGACCGCGAACGGAACTGCAAAATCCTTCATGATGTCGCAGCTCGTGCCTGATGCGGCGATCCTGTCGATCAGCTTGATCGCTCGTTCCCGGACAGCCGGCTCCAATGCCATTACCCGCTTTGGCGAAAGCAGCGGATTGAGCAGTGAGCGAAAAACACCGTGGAATGGCGGATCGAGCTCAAGCGGGATCATCGGCCAGCTCTCGCCGAGCACAGAGGCGAAGATGCTGCGATGGCTGGAAAACGTTTCGGTGTCCTGCAGCACCCGGCGCTGGTCGCTCGCGCGAGTGATGACCCAGGTACCCCGACCGTCGCGCGTGTTGCTGGTTGAATAAAAGATCGGAGGCCCGGCATGAACGCAAGCAACCGCTGCATGCGGATCCCCGTTAGCCGTCGGCAACATGCCGGGCGACGTAAACAGGTTGAAGTCCCTCACCATTTCGGGCGGGACATGATCTGGAACCGGCCGCGATTTAACCGCGCCAGAATCGAGAGACCGTTCATGAGATGCTGTCGGCATTTGCATGCAATCGTCGGTGCAAGCTCCGTGCCGAATTCGTCTTTCGATAATCCTTGCCGTTTGCTGGGCAACAGGTGGCGCCTGCGCTGACTTGCTGGTCGGGATTGCAACATTCTTGTCCAGCGTCGGACACAGAATGTAGAATGCTAGACAGCGACTTGGAGCAACTCAACTGGTGGGATCGCTAGCCGATCATGTGCCCGGGGAGCATCCAGTTCGAAAGCTTGCGCTAAGCGGCTTGGTGACTTGGCCGAGGTCACCAGGTGGAAACGACCAACACTTGGGGTGAGCCTAGTGGCGCTCCCCTCGATGATGTCTGGCGGGGTGGTTAGCCGCCTCCGTAGGACAAGATCAGTCTACACGAATGGACTATAGCCTCTCCTCGCATGCCTCATTGGCCGTCCTTCAGAGCCGGCCACACGAGCTTTTGTCTTTCAGCAGGGCGTTTTTCTCGCCAGCTACAGAGCCACACCGACGCCATTAATGAGCGTCCAGTCGACGGGTTGGATGGCCCTGTCCATCTTGCCCAGCACCTTGGCTTAGCATTTGCCGGTGCGGCGGAAGCCTTCAAGACGCAGTTCTTGACCTTCTCCAGATCAGCCTCGGATGGATATCGGCAAGGGTTCAGCTCGTCCTTTTGAACTTGCGCATCTTCGTGTTGGCCAACCCCAGGCCGCCCGACATATTTGCGGTCTATCCGGCACCTCAACTTCGAACAACCTTGCGGCAAGCTCTTGGGATAGCCCACGCTCGTGCCTCCACCACCCGCTCAGCAGAGCCAGATTTGTCGTTGATGGCACGGAACTTGCGGAGTCATTCGCAGATGCGTCACGGACCGAGAGTGTCGTCCCATGAATTCGATCACCAAAAAGGCCGCCCGACGTTGCTGGGACCGCCTGCAATTACCTTATCCCAGAATTGGGAGCAACGGCTTCAAAAGGGATAACTCATCACCTCAATTTTGTCGATCGCGCGGCCATCGAACCGCAGCCATCGATCAGACTTCCGCCTCGTTGCACTCATTGCGACCGCCTTGGTGCTTGCGACAACCGCTCAATTCTGGCTGCCAGGATAACCACATATGGCGACGGAACTTCCTGCTTCAAAGCAATATAGAGATCGTCGATCATCCCCCCATCAAGGCCTCGATCGAGGACACCGCGTTCGGCTTGCTTGGTTCGCAGTGAACAGACCGCACTTCGACGAATGCGATCGATGCGACCGCGCCGAGAACTCTCCCGCATTGTCGACGGTTGGGTCCGTCGGCCCTCCGATGAGGCCTCGGATGCGTCGGGCTCCGAGGCCTCGACTGATGCCGACTGGCCGCCGCCGGAAGGTCTCGCGGCTTTGATCCCCGGCGATGTAGCCACCCCTGCTGCAACAGCTCCTAGCCGGAGAACTCATTCATGACCGAATCGGCGACAGATTTAGTGGACGCGGCTTTGTTCGACCGAGATCGGCTTGACCCAGAAAGTCCCTATCAACGTTCTGGCCCTGCATGGGGTGCCATCATTTCGCTTTCCTTCGGCACCTTCGGGCTTGTGACGGCAGAGTTTCTGCCCGCCAGCGTTCTGACACCGCTCGCGCATGATCTCCGTATCACCACGGGCACGGCTGGACAGGCGCTAACAGCGGCCGCAATCGTCGCGGCGATCTCGGCACCGATAATCGCCATCGTGACAAAGCGTCTGGACCGCAGGGTCGTCATCTGGGCGATGACGCTCCTGCTGATCCTGTCGAACGTTCTGGCGGAGGTTGCGGGGTCGCTGCCGGTTTTTCTTGCGGCACGCGTCGTCCTTGGCATATCGCTTGGTGGTTTTTGGTCAATTTCGGCAGCGTTGGCGATGCGGCTGGTTCCAAGTCACCTCATGCCGCGCGCCATGTCGGTCATCCTCACCGGCGTTTCTGTCGCCTCCGTCTGCGCGGCTCCAATCGGCGCTTATGTCGGTGACATTTGGGGATGGCGAGCCTCGTTCAAGGTCGCCGCAATCGTGAGTGCCGTTGCGCTGCTCGTGCAACTCGTAACCATTCCGCCACTGCCTCCGATCGAAGTGCGCAGATTCCGCAGTCCGCTGGATGTCGCGAAGAATCCGGCGATGAAGGTTGCGGTGCTAGTCGTGCTATTGGTCGCTTCCGGCCATTTTGCCAGCTTCGCCTACATCCGCGCCTTTCTCGAGAGCGTTCCTGCGCTCGACAAGAAGTCAATCCCGCTCGTGTTCCTTGCTTTTGGCACGGCCGGCGTCTTCGGCAATTTAGCCGGCGCATTCCTCACCAAACACAGTCTCAAGGCGGTCGCGGCCCTGCCGCCCCTGCTCATTGCCGTAGCCGCTGTCTCGCTCCTGACCATGAGAGCATCGGCCTTGACCTCGGCAATTGCAGTTGCCGTATGGGGCTTTGCTTTTGGCGCGGTCCCGGTCGGATTGCAGACATGGATGGTGCTACGCGCCGCTCCGAAACAGGCCGAGAGCGCTGGTGTACTGATGGTCATAACCTTCCAAGTGGCCATCGCAGCCGGCACAACTTGCGGTGGCCTATTGGTGGATCACACGGGTATTGCCAGTGTCTTTGTCTACAGCGCGGTTGCCACGTTCCTCGCTGTCTTGACAGTATTTTTGCTCGGCCCGAACCGCAAAACCTGACCGCCTGGTGGGGAGTGACGGTCGGCGGCGTTCACGCTATTGTCACCTCTGAGCTCGGCCCAAAGGCCGCGGCTTCGTCGTAACCATGCGGTCGATGGGGCAGCGCCAAATTGCTTCCTGCTCATCGCGTTGCGATAATACAGCGCGCTTATTGCGTCATCGTGTCCCCGGTCTCGGCTTCAATGCCCGGCTACTGGCTGCGGAGGCAGATGGGCGCCGGCGTCCCACCGACGACGATCGGTCTTTTCTCATGTAGCTGTCGGGGAAACGAGGCAGGTTTTCCGCCAGAACCCGCCAGTCGTCGCGCTCGCGTTCGCCTTCCTTGCGCGCACCGAACAACTGGATGATGATCTTGCCGTCGGACCCATATGCTTCGAGCGAGGTGACGTGACTGTCATTGGTCGGCTTGCGCACGGCCCAAACCTCACGGATTTGGTGGGTCCTGAGATGCAGCCGGAACGTTTCGTCCAGCACATGGATGCACGGCCCGATCTGCTTGACCGACTTGATTAAGCCGGAATGGGTCTGGATAGAACCTCGGTTGCCGACGAAGCACATGATCGGCAATTCGTCTTCGGCCGCACGCTGGAGCACGGCGCCAACTGCGGCATTGTCGAGCAGCCAAGCGTAATCCTGGCCGACCATGCGCAAAGCCTGGCAGCGGCTGAGCTTGAGCGTCTTTAGAAGGTTGACGTCAGTCAGCCGGCTCCAGTACTCGCGTAGGTCGTCCACCGTGCCGGCCCAGTCCGCAGTCCTCGCGCCCAGGTCGGCTACTCTCGCCTTAAGCGACATGGTCGGCTCCTGGTTGGCGGATACGAGCTCGGCCACCAGCTTTCGATAGGCATGAAGGTTGGAGACCGGCCTGAGATGCACCTTATGCACTGCTGCGCCGGCGGCGTCGAAGAATTGCAAACTGCGCTGGATTCCGCCGCGATGGCGCCTTTCAACAGCGAAACCATACCTCCAAGCCTGCGGGAAGACGCGAAGGTCGAATTCGTCACCAAGGACCATGGCGTGATTGTTGCCGGTTATCACTCTGTTGAAGACGCCAATCTTTTCGTGCACGGCACCTTGATTGCGGGTCAGCGCCGTCACTTCGCCCACGAATTCGAGGCCCGTCAGAAGGTGATTGACGCGCGGGTCGATGCGTGCCGCGCCGAAACCGCAATGGGCCGCGACCAGTTCCGCTTCCGAAATGGCCAATTGGGCGGCGAAATCACGCGCGGGAATGTTCGGACAGACTTCCCACGCACGCCGGATTTCGTTGGGCGACCGCTTCTTGCGCTGATCCATGTTTTTACCCCTGCCCCGTTCTTCTTTTGACGATCGATCGAAAAACGGGCCTCAGGGATGTGCACGGCGGACGCGATCGATCGTCAGGCACATGCCAGTCGAATCCTGTCTCCGGGCGGTCAGCGGCCAATCGCCGGTAGCGAGCGATTGTTGGGTGGTCGGCGCCAATCGGCCGATCGAGCATTCGGGTACCACCGGCGGTGCTGCTTTCCCACCAAGGCGGGTCTGATGGATCATATTGCTTTCCTTCGTTCTTCGATTGCGAGGGCAACCCAAAGGTGAATCGGCCGGCAATTTTGCCGCCGCAACGAAGGCTTCACAAAAATCGTGCCAGTTGCTCCGCGGCAAGCTCTGAACATCTTTGGCTCTGTTCATTGCTTTACGCGTGAGTGCATCGCGAACTCAGGCGCCCTTCCTGTGACGCGGACGCGACAAACCCGACAGTAAGTGTCGGTTGTCGGACGTCTCCCCAGCAATCGAGCATAAGAGACGTCGGGATGTCCTACGGTTTTTGACACGTCTTCCCTTTGGCACGGTCCATGCGAGATGATCCACGAAAACGCCGGACCGAGGAGAAATCGAGCCATGATTACGCTCACCGACAACGCTGTTGCCGCCATCAAGGCCGCTCTTTACCGCGCCAGCGAGCCGGCGGAAGGATTTCGCATCATGGTCCATGCCGGCGGCTGCGCCGGCTTCCAATACTCAATGGGCCTGGAGAGCGTCTCACGTGAGGGCGATGCGATCATCGAGCGAGATGGGCTCAAGGTGTTCATGGATAGAGGCTCCCAACCCCATGCCGCCGGCATGACCGTGGACTTCGTCACTGGGCTCGAAACATCCGGCTTTGTTTTCGATAACCCCAATGCGCGTGAGACGTGCGGCTGCGGCAAGTCCTGCAAATGATTGCGAGGGAACAGGCTATGTTCGACTATAGCGACGCCAAGGAATACTGCGTCGAACCGGTAACCGCCGGCGCTCTGGAACCGGCCGACACGCACTGTCGGCCCGGAACAATTGCGTTCGGTGATGCACCAAATCGCGATCATCGATCGTTGCCGTGGGCAAGCAAACAAAATTGCCCGAAACAGCTGAATTCCCGGCGGATGCCGCCACCAAAGGGCAATGTCGACAGCGACCGGTCAGCCAAGCCATCGCTCCCCCGGCCGCCCACCTTACCAGATACGATATGCGCCAGAGGTTCAATGGCCCGACTACCCTTGAATCATTTCAGCAGTTGAAGGATCACTCCCATGAACCCTGTCTATCTCGACAACAACGCAACGACGCGGGTTGATCCTGCAGTCGTTGGAGCGATGTTGCCTTTCTTTACGGAGCAATTTGGCAATCATTCGTCCATGCACGCCTATGGCGCATCGGTTGCTGAAGCCGTGAGAAAGGCGAGGCAACAGTTGCAAGCCCTCATCGGCGCGGGATTCGAGGACGAGATCATCTTCACCTCGGGCGGGACTGAAAGCGACAGTACAGCCATCCTTTCGGCGCTGGAGGTGATGCCCGACCGAACGGAAATAGTGACTTCCGCGGTTGAACATCCGGCCGTTCTGAAGTTGTGCGCGCACCTTGAGAAGACGCGCGGCGTCAAGGTGCACATTATCCCAGTCGATCACTACGGCCGGCTCGACCTGGACGCCTACAGAACCGCCCTCACCCCACAAGTGGCAATCGTCTCGATAATGTGGGCGAACAATGAGACCGGTACGATCTTTCCCGTGGTTAAGCTTGCCGATCTAGCCAGGGAAGTCGGCGCGCTTTTCCACACTGATGCAGTGCAGGCGGTCGGAAGGCTTCCGATTGAGCTGAAATCGACCGCGATCGACATGCTGTCGCTCTCCGCCCACAAGCTGCATGGTCCAAAGGGGATAGGCGCGCTTTATGTAAGACGTGGCGTGCGCTTCTCCTCCATGATCAAGGGTGGGCACCAAGAGCGCGACCGGCGTGCAGGCACTGAAAACACACCCGGCATAGTCGGACTGGGCATGGCGGCCGAACTCGCCTTGAAATTCATGGACGAGACAAAACGAATAAAATGGTTGCGCGACCGCCTTGAGAACGGGATCATCCAGCGCATCCCAAACACATCCATCAACGGCGATCCGCAAGAGCGATTGCCAAACACTGCAAACATTGGATTCGAAGGTATCGAAGGCGATGCAATTCCAATTGTCCTGAGCCGGCTGGGAATCGCCTGTTCCGCCGGGTCCGCCTGTGCCTCTGGCTCACTGGAACCGAGCCATGTTCTGATCGCTATGAACGCGGCATGTGGGGCAGTCCGCTTCTCCTTGTCGCGTGACAACGGCGAAGATGACGTAGACCGCGTGCTTGAGGTCCTGCCTGCGATCACCGAGAAGCTACGGGCCGTTCCCAGTGCTGGACTGTGCGGGCGAGGTGCAGAACAGCTTCATTCCGGCCCGGGTCCGAGCGGCACAATAGCCGACGAGCCGTGAGGTCTTCCTCAACGTGACGACCCTGCGCAAGGAGAGCAGTTAAACTCGGGGTCGCCTTCACCACTTCAGAAAAGCTTGAGATCGCCAAGTCTCTTGCCCAGCCGCCGTGCCAGAGGTCGGCACGCCGTCAGCAATGTCACCAATGCATCGACACCACAATTTCGCGCCGGGAGAATACAATGAACTGCTCCGCTGATAGCCGCCCGATCGATCGCACCGATATCCTAGCGCGACTGAAGGGCCTGTCGGCCGCGGAGGACTTCTTCGCCTGCCTTGACGTCTCCTACGACCCGAAAGTGATGAATGTCTCGCGGCTCCATATCATGAAGCGCGTGGGCCAATACCTTGCCGAAGAAGATTTCTCCGGTCTGCCTAACCAGGTAATCGCCGCGCGGGTGCGCGCCAAGCTGGAACGCGCCTACGAAGATTTCGCGACTTCCTCGCCGCTCACGCAACGTGTGTTCAAGGTGCTAAGGGACCACGATCCAAACATATGTCCCGCACCTGGCCGCGCCTTCGTCCCGCTCGACTCTGCACTGAAGCGGTTCGGAAAGTAATGAGCCCGACACGGCTGCGACGCGACAATGTCGAGAAGTCGACAAATCCAGTCCTCATGACGCCTCCTCGGAAGCAAACGAAGCCACCTTCTGGAATAGAGGCAGGAAGACGACTTGGCATGAACGATGCAGGCAATGAGGTGAACCGCCAAGCACGAATCCGGACTGGGAGCTTAGAGAAACCGCCAATGCATATCGTAGTCTGCATCAAGCAGGTGCCGGATTCGGCACAGATCCGCGTGCACCCGGTGACGAACACGATCATGCGTCAGGGTGTTCCGACCATCATCAATCCTTACGACCTGTTCGCCCTCGAAGAAGCGCTCAAACTGCGCGACGTTCATGGTGGCGAGGTTACTGTGCTCACAATGGGTCCGCCCATGGCGGAGGACTCGCTGCGAAAGGCGCTCGGTTACGGTGCTGACCGAGCAGTTCTCTTGACGGACCGCTATTTTGCCGGATCCGATACGCTGGCGACTTCCTTTGCTCTTTCGCAAGCAATCGCAAAAATTGGGGAGACTTTCGGCAGGCCGGACATCGTCTTCACCGGCAAGCAGACGATTGACGGCGATACCGCCCAGGTCGGACCGGGCATAGCCAAGCGCCTAGATTTATCGCAACTTACCTATGTCGCGAAGATTGCCTCCATCGATCTCGATACGCGAGAGATCGAAGTCGCTCGTCGCGCCGAAGGCGGCACCCAGTTGCTGAAGAGCAGACTCCCTTGCCTCATTACCATGCTGGAAGACACCAACGAAATCCGCCGGGGCTCGCTCCAGCAGGCTCTGTGCGCGGCGCGCAGCCAAGTCGTGAAGTGGACTGCAGCCGACGCCGGCATTGACGATCTCACCCGGTGCGGTCTGCGTGGCTCGCCTACAGTCGTCAAGCGTGTTTTCGCCCCCACCGCACGGGCAGAAAGGGCGGCGCAGATCGACACCGCGGAAAGGGGCTTGCAGGACATAGCCGATGAACTCATCGCCGATATCTTAACCCGCCGGCCGGCGCTGGAACATGAGCTGGCCTTCAACAGCGGCACGTGACGGCCAGGAGCAGAAAATGTCGACCGCAAGCCAAACTACCCCTCGCATTGCCCCCGGCCGTGCCGGTGTAAAGAAAGAACTTCCCGACCGTTTCAAAGACTACCGGCACGTGTGGGTCTTCCTCGAGCTCGAACGCGGCAATGTGCATCCTGTATCATTCGAACTGCTGGGCGAAGGCCGCAAATTAGCCGACAAGCTTGAAGTCCAGCTCGCGGGCGTCGTGCTGGGACCGCCGGGCGAGATGGTCGAGGACGCTGTTGCCGAGGCCTTCGCTTACGGGGCGGATCTTGTCTACATCGTCGATGCGCCGCCGCTCGCCGACTACCGGAACGAGCCGTTCGCCAAGGCGCTCACGGATCTGGTCAATACCCATAAACCCGAAATCCTCCTTCTCGGCGCGACCACACTGGGCAGGGATCTTGCAGGCTCGGTAGCGACGACCCTGCAGACGGGGCTCACGGCCGACTGCACCGAACTTGATGTAGATTCCGACGGTTCACTCGCCGCGACCCGTCCGACTTTTGGTGGCTCATTGTTGTGTACGATCTATACACTAAATTACCGGCCGCAAATGGCGACGGTGCGACCAAGGGTCATGCCTATGCCGCAACGGGTGGATAAGCCGGTCGGGCGTGTCATGCGGCACAAGCTGTCGCTCGTTGAGGACGATATCGTCACCAAAGTCCTCGGCTTCCTACCGGATAACCAGTCGGCAATGGCAAATCTTGCCTATGCGGATGTCGTGGTTGCGGGAGGCCTCGGTCTCGGAGCGGCGGAGAACCTTCAGCTTGTGAAGAATCTTGCCCGAGCGATCGGCGCCGAGCATGGCTGTTCGCGCCCCTTGGTCCAGAAGGGCTGGATGCCGGCTGATCGACAGATTGGACAAACTGGCAAGACCATTCGACCGAAGCTTTACATCGCGGCCGGAATTTCCGGCGCCATCCAGCACCGAGTTGGGGTCGAGGGGGCCGATCTCATCGTCGCGATCAACACCGATCCGAACGCGCCGATTTTCGAGTTCGCCCACCTCGGGATCGTCACGGATGCAATCCGCTTCCTGCCCGCACTGACGGAAGCCTTCACCCGGCGGCTGTCGCCGCACAGTCGAGACAAGCTTGCGAGTTGAGGGAGAGGACATGATTGAACAATTCGATGCCATTGTGGTCGGAGCCGGCATGTCTGGAAACGCAGCTGCTTACACTTTGGCAAGCCAGGGGCTGAAGGTCCTGCAGTTGGAGCGCGGGGAATATCCGGGCTCTAAGAACGTCCAGGGTGCCATAATGTACGCGAACATGCTGGAGAAGATCATCCCGGACTTCCGGGATGATGCGCCCCTCGAGCGGCACCTGGTCGAACAGCGACTTTGGGTGATGGACGACACGTCTCACACCGGAATTCATTACCGGTCGGACGACTTCAATGAGGCGAAACCCAACCGCTACACGATCATCCGCGCCCAGTTCGACAAATGGTTTTCCCGCAAGGTGCGCGAGGCTGGCGCGACGGTCCTGTGTGAGACGACCGCGACGGAACTCGTCCGTGATGGCAATGGCAAGGTGATCGGCGTCCGCACAGACCGGGCTGGCGGAGTGGTCTTCGCGAATGTGGTCGTTCTCGCAGAAGGGGTGTCGGGATTGCTTGGCACTCGCGCAGGCCTGCGCGAGATGCCGAAGCCGGAGACCGTGGCGATTGCCGTCAAGGAAATGCATTTCTTGCCCGAAGAGGTCATTGGCCAGCGGTTCGGGGTGAAGGGCGATGAAGGCTGCGTAATCGAGGCCGTGGGCACGATCTCTCGCAGCATGGCCGGGCTCGGCTTCCTTTACACCAATAAGGAGTCGATTTCACTCGGCATCGGCTGCCTGGTCTCGGATTTCGCCGCGACGATGGAGAGCCCGTCCGCCCTCCTGGATGCGATGAAAAACCATCCTTCGATCCGGCCGCTGATCGCTGGCTCGGAGGTGAAAGAATATGCCGCCCATCTTATCCCCGAAGGTGGTTACAGGGCCATTCCGCAGCTATTCGGCGACGGTTGGGTCATCGTCGGCGACGCAGCGCAACTGAACAATGCCATTCACCGTGAGGGTTCGAACCTTGCCATGACCTCGGGTCGTGTCGCGGCTGAGGCGATCATCAAAGTCAAAAGCCGCAACGGTCCTATGACCAAAGCGAACCTTGCGCTCTACAAGACGATGCTGGATGACTCCTTTGTGATCAAGGATCTTAAGAAATACAAGGACATGCCAGCCTTACTCCACACCAATTCCAGCAACTTTTTTGACAGCTATCCGCGGTTGATGTCGCATGCCGCTCAGACCTTCATGCGTGTCGACGGCACGCCGAAGATCGAGAAGGAAAAGAACACCACGGCCGCCTTCATCAACGCGCGCTCGCGCTGGGGGTTGGTCAGCGACGCGGTCCGCCTGGCATTGGCATGGCGCTGAAGAGGGTACAAGATGACGATCGCAGTGACGAAGGTTCGTGTCGAGGACAAACTTTACCAGAACCGCTATCTGGTCGATTCCGGCCGCCCCCATATCATAGTGCGACCGCACGACAAGCCAAGCGCGAACTTGCTTGCGTTGACCTACGTCTGTCCGGCGAAATGCTATGAGTTGAATGACAAGGGTCAAGTCGAGATCACCGCCGACGGCTGCATGGAATGCGGCACCTGCCGGATATTGTGCGAGAAAGGCGGCGACATCGAGTGGAACTATCCGCGCGGCGGCTTTGGTGTCCTGTTCAAGTTCGGATGATCAGCCGGTGCCAAGAGCATGCCGGCAGCGAGCAACTGCGGCACACCATGAGCCTCTCCATCCACTTGCAAAGAGCTAGTGAATATTGGGTTTCGCAATTCAAGTTTCCTCGACTTGGTAGGGGTATCCTCAGGCCACGGGGCGCCTGTGCCGGACTTACCACCGGTAACGTGGTCGAGCCCCTTTGGACAATGTCCGGCCATCGTGCCGGATGGCAGCCACAACGGCCGGTGAGCAAATGGAACGGCACAATCCATGATAAAGACGTATGTGCTAGTGCATGGTGCCTGGCATGGCGGATGGTGTTGGCGGGACGTCGCCGCCAATCTTCGCAAGATGGGATGCCACGTGACCACGCCTACCCAGACAGGTGTCGGCGAACGCGCACGTTTGCTGTGCAAGGACATCACGCCCGACACATTCGTGACCGACATCGTCAACCACATTGTAACGGAAGAGCTGAGCGATGTGATCCTTGTCGGTCACAGTCTAGGCGGCATCAGCATCACCGGCGCCGCCGACCGGATACCCGACCATATCAGCCATCTCGTTTATCTCGACGGCGCCATCGTCGAGAGCGGTCAAAGTGTATTCAGCACCATGCCCCCCGACATCGTCGCCGCCCGTCGAAAATTGGTTGCGGAGGAAGGACGGGGTATCTTCATGCCGACTCCGCCGCCAACAGCATTCGGCACTCCCGAGGGACACTCGCTCACGGACTGGGTGCGGCGCCGGATAACACCGCATCCGGCAGGCACCTACGAAAGCGGACTTAAGCTCGAGCACCCGCTCGGCAACGGCAGACCCCGAACCTATGTCGTCTGCACTAATCCACTCCACCCGCCGATGGCGGGAGCGCGAGAATGGGTCGCGAAGCAGGATGGCTGGGCGTGGCAGGAACTCGCCACTGGCCACGACGCAATGATCCTCGCGCCGACGGAAGTTGCTCTCCTTCTTAGCGCTGTCGGCTGAGGAACCAAGTAGGGGGAGCGGCGGCCGATTCTCAGGCCGTGGCCTTGAGCTCTGGTGCAAGGATGTAGGCCCAACGGGTCGTTCCGGTGGCGCCACCGAAACCACTAGGCGGGAGTGGCCTGTCCTGCCGACGTCGCAAGCTTGCGAGCGTTCCGCCGCGGCCGCAGCCCGTAGCGCCGGGCAACCTCCGAGATCACCGCGTCGGCTCCAGGGTCTCGGAGATGACTCCGTGCCTTGTCGTCCATCGACCAATGCCGCCGACCAACAGCGCCGTTGATCACCCTCGAAAACGCCGAGGCTGCCGCTCAGGGTCAATCGTAAGTTCAAGTTCAGACACAAGCCGATCTCCGATCCACCTCAGAATCGGCAGGCCCACAGATCGCGGGTCCTCCTGGAAGGACACAGCGCTTACCCTTGAAATATGGAGAACCATGGCTTTGCGCCGTCGGCAGTTGAGCTGATCTCGCAATGCTATTTCCCCGGCAACGTCCGCGAGCCGGAGAACTGCGTGCTTGGCGTTCTCCTCTGGAAGGAACCAATCTTTCGGAACGTGGCAATGTCATCGACGAGCTCTCACGGGCCAGCACGATGCCGGTTCGGCGCATCGGCGCCCGCCTGAACACGAGATGGCCACTTGCGATTCTAACGATACGGCCGGACGGGGGCTGGGACCGCGGCGGACGAAGCGTGACGGCTGATCGACACAATGGAGAAGGCCGGCTGGGTTCAGGCTAATGCGGCTCGAATTCTCGGCCTCAAGCTGCGACAAGTCGGCTAGGCGATACGCCGGCATAGTATCGAGGTGAAGGAACTTCTAAGAGCCTGATGAGCCAATCGTCAGGCCAGTGGTCTTGCGCGCCCTGTGCGCGACAAGGAGTGCTTCGTGCTTCTGAACGGATTTGGACTTGCACTGTCGCAAGCAGGACAAAATTGTGTCGCGCCGGCCTGACACAATGCGATATCGACCCGAATAGTGAACTGAAGCCGCTTTTTTCAGTTGGTATGGCTCTTGCACCTTGAACCGCGACGTTACCAGCAACGGAGCCGTTTGATGTCCTCACCGACAGTTTCGATTGAGGGGCCGACTAGCACGACATCCGAGGGTCTTCTGGCAGCCGCGAAATCCGGTGGCTGCGCATCGTCTTCCTACGGCTCGTCGCCGACCAGCCCGGGCGAAGAGGATCCGGCTATTTGGGAAAGGATCAAGGATCACCCCTGCTTTTCGGAGGAAGCGCATCATTATTTCGCGCGTATGCATGTGGCGGTCGCGCCGGCTTGCAATGTCCAGTGCAACTATTGCAATCGCAAATACGATTGCGCCAACGAGAGCCGGCCTGGTGTTGTGTCTGAGAAGTTGACGCCCGACCAAGCGCTACGCAAGGTCATCGCCGTTGCCAACAAAGTTCCGCAGCTTTCGGTTCTTGGCATCGCTGGGCCGGGGGATGCCTGTTACGATTGGGAGAAAACGAAGGCAACGTTCGACCGCGTCATCAGGGAAATCCCCGACATAAAGCTGTGCGTCTCCACTAATGGGCTCGTGCTGCCGGACCATGTCGCCGAGCTTGCCGAAATGAATGTTGATCACGTGACGATCACCATCAACATGGTCGACCCGGAAGTCGGCGCGAAGATCTATCCATGGATCTTTTATGAAAATCGCCGCTACTTCGGCATCGAAGCCGCTCGAATCTTGCACGCGCGGCAGATGCTGGGCCTGGAGATGCTGAGCGCGCGCGGCATCCTCACCAAAATCAACTCGGTGATGATTCCTGGAGTGAACGACCAGCACCTGTTTGAGGTGAACAAAATGGTCAGGGAGCGGGGCGCGTTTCTGCACAACGTGATGCCTCTGATTTCGGACCCGGCGCACGGTACCCACTACGGACTCATCGGGCAGCGCGGCCCAACGGCAACGGAGATGATGGCTCTTCAGGATCGACTTGAAGGTGGCGCCAAGTTGATGCGCCACTGCCGGCAGTGCCGGGCAGATGCTGTCGGCCTGCTCGGTGAAGATCGTGGCCAGGAATTCACGCTGGACGGTATTCCCGACGATGTCGCCTACGATGCTGGCAAGCGTCAGGCCTATCGGCAGGTGGTCGCACACGAGCGCCGTGATCATGAGGCGGCGAGGAGCGAGGCCATCGGTATGGTCAAGGCAACAGACTCCGAAAAGTCGCTTCTGGTTGCGGTGGCCACTAAGGGAGGTGGACGGGTCAACGAACACTTCGGCCACGCGAAGGAATTCCAGGTTTATGAAGTCTCGCCTAGAGGGATCAGCTTGGTCGGGCATCGGAAGGTCGAGCGGTATTGCCTCGGAGGCGGGGGCGAAGACGCCATCCTCGAGGGCGTCATCGCAGCGCTCGAAGGCATACACATAGTGCTATGCGCCAAGATCGGAAATCGCCCGAAGGAACAACTCTCGCGAGTTGGACTGCGCGTAACCGACGCCTATGGCCATGACTACATCGAGACCGCAGTCAGCGCACTTTACGCGGCAGAGTTTGGGATCAGACCACTAGCGGCGACGGCCTGAGCCGTCTCGTCCGATAACCAGGAGTTAGAATGGCTTTAAAGATCATCGCATCCCAATGTACCCAATGCGGGGCCTGCGAGTTCGAATGTCCTTCGGAAGCGATCAAGTTCAAGGGCGACGCCTATGTGATCGATCCAAACAAGTGCACCGAATGCAAGGAGGCCTTCGATACGCAGCAATGCGTGTCGGTCTGTCCGGTACCGAAAACCTGCGTTCCCGCTTGATTCCTACCGAAACGGTCGGGTTCGCCGCACGACGACGCCTGCAACCCGCGACCACAACAAAAGCCTCGAGAAAGGAATGGACAGCATGTGGTCCAGACGCGAACAGGAGGTCGAAATCGGCAGACCGCCACGGTTCATGCAGGGTGAGCGGGTCCGTGCGATACGCCACATAAAAAACGACGGCACCTATCCCGGCAAGGAGATCGGCGAAAACCTCGTGCGGAAGGGCGACGAAGGCTACGTGCGCGACATTGGAACCTTTCTCCAGCAATTCTTCATCTATGCGGTCGAATGGATCGATCGTGGCACGGTCGTCGGCATGCGAGCGCGCGAACTCATTAGCCTCGACAAAGTCGAGGTTCCCTGCGGAGCTGAAGGCATTTCCAACGGGGGAACAGCCGGATGAAAGTAATGATTCGCAGGACCGCTACTGGCTTGTCGGCTTATGTCCCCAAGAAGGATCTCGAAGAGCCGATCACCGAGATTGAGAACGCTGACTTATGGGGCGGGACCGTGACGCTCAGGAACGGTTGGCGGCTCATGCTGCCCGACCTTCCGCGCGACACGCGTTTGCCGATCACCGTCGAGGCGATGAAGATTTCCGACGGGGCCTGATGCCGGTGGGTTCAGTGGCGGAGAGGAAACGCGTATGAACACGATGCTGAGCTGGGACCATCTCGTCGTCGTCCGGGGCAGTTTTGCCAAAAAACTGATTGACCTGCTGAACGGCGCTCTCAAGGCCGATCGAGTGATCCCCTATCTCGGTCCTGGTCTTCTGCAGCTTAACCCACCGGAATCCCCTGTACCTTGCACCCCTGAAGATGTCGCCGCGGCCCTCAACAAGCGGGCGCCTGCCCCTTCCAGGATTCGCACCAATATGTGGTCGGTCGCGCAGTTTATCGAGCAGCGCCGACATCGTCGGACTCTCCAAGCGTGGATGGCGGAGATATTCGCAGCCCCCGCCGAGCCGACCGTTCTTCACGCCTGGCTCGCAACCCTTCAACTGTCTGTCATCATCGACAGCTGGTACGATGGCGCCATGCGAGCAGCCCTTGCAGAGGCCGGCCAAACAGACGTTGTCGAGATACAAGGAACGACGCGCGCGACCGGAATCGGTAACATCTGGACGAGAACTTACGATTTGTCAGGAACAGAACTCGAGGCCGAACAAGTGGCTAGGACGGTGCTCTATGCGCCGCACGGCAGCGTCAGGCCGGCGGCAAACTTCCTCGTGGCTGATTCCGATTACGTCGAAGTCCTAACCGAAATTGATATCCAGACGCCGATCCCGGACGCGGTGAAGCAACGGCGCGTCAACCGGGGTTTTTTCTTCGTGGGCTGCCGCTTCAACGATCAGATGCTGCGCACATATGCCAGACAGCTGATGAAGCGCTCCACTGGCCCACATTTTGCGGTGATCGATTCGGCTACGCTGACCAGAAACGAACGTCGTTTCCTTGCCGAAGGCGCAATCACGGTCATCGACATGCCGATCCGCAACGCCGCGGCTCGCCTCGTCGGGGTCGATGCTAGCCAGGATTAATGGCCGGCGATTGCTGGTGAGTCGCTGCTTGCCTCCAAGGGCGAAAACTCAGTTGGGAATACATTCGTGAGCAGTAATGCTAGTGGCAGCACAACGTAGGCTCTGAATTCGTTGGGCCATGTGAAAGGGTCCGCTGCTGCGGGACGTGAGCACGTTGCGGCGGCATTACGCACATGATCTTGTGACCCCCGTGGCAAAAGAACTGAAGCGCCCGAGTCGCGACAACATATGCAGCGCTCAATGGCTTCGACAAAAATTCGGCACAGTTTCGACAGTTCGCATGCACCTCCAGGGTCAACGAGGTTGATTATGCCTGTTTATGTGGGTCGGCCACGCGAGCAGGAATTCCCACTACCTTTGCCCCGGCGGGAACATCTCGTGTGACCACGCAGCCAGCGCCTACCACTGCATTATCACCAATCGTGACGCCAGGCAGAATGATTGCTCCACCGCCGATCCAGACACGGCTGCCAATGTGAACAGGACGCCCGACCTGCAGGCCGGCCTGCCGCTGCTCGGCATCATGTGGATGATCGGCGGTATAAATCTGCACAGCAGGCCCAATTGCCGTTCCTTGCCCGATTTTGACCTCTACCACGTCAAGAATAACGCAGTTGAAGTTGATGTAGGCATTGGCTCCAATGCGGATATTGAATCCGTAGTCGCAAAAAAAGGGCGGACGGATGACCGTTCCGCGCCCAACCTCTCCCAGCCGCTCGGACAAAAGCTCATGCCAATGCCCCGTGGTCTGCCCCAGCGTATCATTGTACCGCTTGAGCCAAGCCCCGGTTGCCAACAGGTCAGCTTGGATCTCCGGATCCGCCGCATTGTAAAACTCGCCTGCGAGCATCTTTTCTTTTTGGCTACGCATCATAGTCTCCCGTCAGGTCGTGTCCCGTACAGTGATGCAGGAACGCACATCAAACTGCCTCGGCAACTTTGTAACTCGATCTTGCCGGGCGCGCGGTCGGTCACGAGCCGGGGCGACAGTTTCGTCTCGACCAACTTCCAAGAATTTGGATATCGGAGATCAACCGGTCGCAGGGGCCAATACCTGACGAAGTCGGCAACTGTCCAGCGGTCGAACTCACTTTCATGCCCATCTCAGATTGCGTGATATCGAGCGGTAAGCCATCAGCTAATGTATCGACCAGGTCCCGCCAGAGGATTACTCCTTTTTAGTTTGTCAGTCGCAGAGCCCCAGTACGACTGGTGGTAGAAAGCACACGGCCGGAATCTTGGCAGCGCTGTTCACACCCACTTCGTAAGCCTGGCCGATGGGCTCGGCGCCAGAGCACCAATGCTTGACCTGCTCCAGCTCTTGCTCGGCGGGTTGTTTCAGAGACGCTTGATCTCGATACCGCGTTTTCTCAGCACGTAGCCGATCTGGCGCGGGGTCAAACCGAGCAGGCGCGCCGCCTTTGCCTGCACCCAGCCACACTTTTCCATGGCAGCAATGACCGTATCGGCATCGGGCACCCTACCACGAGTCGTGGCAGGGCCTATCGGCGCTTGCCCGTCGCCGACGGGCGGGGCGGCACAGGCGGCGGAAGGCTCGATCGTAGTCGACTTCTCTGACGTCGGCTGTCCGTTCTTCCACAGCGCCGCGGCCAAGCACTGATCCGCGTAACAGGCAAAGTCAGTTCTGAGGATTGATGGACCCGTCGCCAGAACTGCCGTCCGTTGAACGCAGTTTTCGAGCTCTCGGATGTTACCTGGAAATTCGCAGTTCATTAGCACCTCAATCGCTTCGGGAGCGAAGGTCAGCGTGTGATCATTCTCAGTATTGAAATTCTTGAGAAACTGAGCGGCCAAGAGCGGAATATCACCTCGCCTTTCGCGCAATGCCGGCACGCGTAAAGTGACGACGTTGATGCGATAATAGAGGTCTTGCCGGAACTCCTTGCGTTGAACTGCCGTTTCCAAGTCCCTGTTCGTTGCGGCAATCACGCGAACATCAACTTTAATGGTGTGGTTGCTGCCGACGCGCTCAAACTCCTGCTCCTGCAGGACACGCAGCAGCTTAGCCTGGAACGAACCTGATATTTCGCCAATCTCGTCCAGAAACAATGTGCCTTTGTCGGCAGCCTCAAAGCGCCCCTTGCGCAAACTGCTCGCGTCGGTGAAGGCACCCTTCTCATGACCGAACAAGTCAGATTCCAGAAGCGTCTCGGTGAGCGCCGCGCAATTGACCTTGATGAAGGGCTGCTTGGCGCGAGGCGAGAGCTCGTGAATGGCTTTGGCAACCAGCTCCTTGCCGGTTCCGGATTCACCTCGCAACAGGACCGTAGTCTTCGCCTTGGCCACCTTGACAAGGTGCTCACGCAGCTTGCGCAGCGCCTGACTATCGCCAAGCATCTCCTTGCTGATCTTTTTACGTTCCATTTGGCAGCCCATCCCACTCCGCCACCCGCCGGTAGAACTGCACTGGACGGTGAGCTGTGTTGTATTTCGCCATCATCATTCTCGATCTCACCTTTGTTGCTTCGAAATTTCCGGCGCGCGGACCCCCTCGGCAAATGGCAATGGCGCCTGAGCATCGTTGTCTTTCACCAGGACGAGCGTCTTCTCCTCCGTGCGGGCGCCCGCAATATGCGCGCTTGTTTGCGCAGGCCTTTACTCGACCGGTCGCCGTTCTGTCCGGCTTCTGCCGCACCGCAGCCTGCAAACCCATCCTTGACAAGAAAGGAGGGGAGTCAATCGAGCTCTCCTTGCATTCGTGCAAGGAAAATTGTCAGTTTGATAGAATTCTATCAAAACGGCAGAAACGCCCCGCCCCCAATTTGGCTGTACCTGCGGCGTTCAGCTTACGTGACGACATGTGCGGACTTGTCCCAATTGCCGTCCGAGTTGTGCGGGAAACAGTAGCCGCTGCGCTGTTCGCTTCAACCGCGTGATGCCGCTGACAGTAGAGGCGGCGGCTCGTCGAGCGAGGCTTCATTGTTCGGCTACTAAAGCGGCTGTGCTTTGGTGGGAGTTGGTTTCGCCCAAGTTCTGGGCCTGGGGGCGTCTAGCCCGTTTCGCCGCACAGGCTCCTCCCACATCGTCGAGGCCGAGAAGGAGGGACCCCACAGCCCTCCCTGTATCACAATGCCCCGCCCCTCAAGCAGCTAGATACGACAGGTGACCTCGAATGAGGCGTCTTGCATGGCTTCTACACCTGCCTGAATGCCAGAACTGCGTTCGTACCGCCCATGGCGAAGGCGTTGCTCATGGCGACGCGCACCTTGCGCTCCCGCGGCACATTGGGTGTGATGTCGAGGTCGCAAGCGGGATCTGGCTCGCGATAGTTGGCGGTCGGCGGCACGACGTCCTCTTGGATTGCCATCACGCAGGCGATCATTTCAAGCGCGCTCGCTGCGCCGAGGCAATGCGCGTGCGTGGACTTGGTGGAAGAGATGGACATCGAATAAGCGTGGTTTCCAAACACACGCTTGATCGCCGCCGTTTCAGTCTGATCATTGCTCTTGGTACCGGTGCCGTGCGCGTTGAGGTAGTCGACGTCCTCGGCATTCAGCCCGGCATCGGCAAGGCAGGCGCGCATCGCCGACGCTGGCCCCTCGACAGATGGCGCGGCAATGTGGAAGGCATCGGCGGAAAGGCCGACGCCGGCGATCTCGGCAAGAATTGTGGCACCACGCCTCGTGGCATGCTCGTAGCTTTCCAGCACGGCCATGCCCGCACCCTCGCCCAGCACCAGGCCCTTCCTATCGGCGGAGAAGGGCCGGCAGGTATCGGGTGAAAGCACGCGCATTGCTTCCCATGCTTTCAGCACGCCCCATGCGAAGGGTGCGTCGCTGCCTCCGGAAACCATTACGTCGGCCCGGCCCAGCTTGATCTGGTCCACCGCCGAGGCGATCGCATGGTTGGCCGAGGCACATGCGGAGGTCACCCCGAAGACCGGCCCGCGCAAGCCGAGGCTCAAGCTAAGATGGACGGAAGCGGCGCTGGGCATCACCTTTACTCCAGTGAAGAGTTCAGCACGGATTGCGCTACCCAAAAGCAGTGAGCGGTAAGTTTGTTCTGTTGCGTACGAACCGGTAAATCCGACGCCCACTGTCGCGCCGAAGCGATGGGCATTCCCCTCGTCGCAGGAAAGTCCGGCCTGCCGCATGGCTTCGCGCGCTGCAAGCACGGCGAGCAAGCTGAAGCGGTCCATGGAGATGAGCTGCTTGCGATCGATGTCGTGCTGGGGCAGCGCCTTGATCTCAGCGCCGGTCATGCCCTCCAGGTCATGAAGCTCGGAATTGGCGATCGGGCCGATGGCGGAGCGGCCTTCGCGCATCTCTTTCCACATAGAGGCGGCCTCGGTGCCCAGTCCGCACAGGCCGCCCACTCCGGTGATAACGACGCGCCTGTCCATTCAAGCCTCCTTCGCAAGCAAGCCGCGGACGGCTTCCACGACGTCGCCGACATTCTTGAGATTGGACCAGGCATCGGCCGTGTTCATGTCGATCTTGATGCCGTAGGCCTGCTCCACATCCCAGAGGACGTCCGCCAAACCCAGCGAATCGAACCCGAGCGCGTCCAGTTCCGTGGCGATTGTTATCTCGCCGACGAATGACGCAGGCATTCCCTCACCGCTCTCCGACTCGGCGCGTTTCTTGATCAGGGCAATGACGTCCGTTGCGAATTGATCGGCCATTCTGTTTCCTGTCTTTCTTTCCCGCGTTTCGACCTGGACGCGGCTCAGTTCCTGAGGCGCGCCGCGTCGCGAAAGCCATCACGCTTGGGCAACTGACAAAACCCAATGCTCATAAAGCCGGATCAGGTCCGGCCGGTGTGTGGCGTAGGTGCAGTATGACGATGTGAGCCGCTACACGTGCGCGTCTCCCGGTCTGTCCATAGGCTCGGAAGAAGTCGGACAGTTTGACATGGCCGGTCAGTTGCAACTCCCTTTCCCAGCACTCCACTGCCCGGTAGAGCGCATGAAAAATCTCCTTTCGGGCGGTTTCTTAAGACGCTCGCCACGCCATGAGGCAGTGGGGGCATCGGTGTCCATCAGGTGCTTCTGCCCATGCAGGATTCCAGAACATTGATGAAATCGTTTGTTTCGATGAAAGGCATCCACACTTTGGATGGTTGACCACGCTTTTCAAAGATCGTGAACTACATCTCCTCGTTGTGCTCGACGCACTCCGGACAAGTAACCTCATGGGCGCGGCATGCAGGATTAACCGAGCCCAGCCGGTCATGAGTGCGGCCTTGCCGGGTCGGGCGATAGGCAGTCATGCCCTGCCCTTCCTGCGGGTCAAGCACTCCGAAAAAACATTTCCCCCATAAATGCTAGATCTTCCGTTGCCTTTTCGCGTCACAGGCCGTCAAACGCCCGGCCGTTCACAACAGTGATCCGGCAAGTGTTTGGCTGCGCGAGACGATGCTGCAGGGAGTCGTCCTGCATGGCACTTCGCTATGATGCTGCGGTGCCGTCTAACGGCGCCTCGTGCTTGAACGCACTGAACGGCCACCGCGATCAAAATCGATGGTTCGAGGACCGTTGATCATCACCCCGCCAGCCTCGATCTTGTTTGCCGCCACGAGAGCGACACAGAGACTGCTGGTGAAGATGCCCGCCTGCCCGCTATGTTCCGGATGGTTGACCATCCCGGATGGACCCATCGAGGGTGTCAAGGCGAGCATGAGCACAGGCGCGAACAGTTCACGGGCAGGCGCGACGGTGGCCGCAAAGCAACGTCGCGCCAGCATGCGATCTCAGCAGGATCGGCACCATCCTGTCAGGGAGCAATGCGAGTGGCTGGCTTAGCCGCTGCGACGCTGCCCGGCATCGCGTTCAATTGATCTGGCGCCTTAAATGCAGGAAGGCTTCGCGGCCGGTACGAGGCGCATCCCTCCTCCGAAGCAGCACGCCCAAGTATCATCACAAGCCCCGAGCGCCCGCGTTCGGCGATGTCCAATTTCCGACAATGTCGGAATACAGTCAGATCTGCTGGATTGACTTTAAATGGTTTTCTCATTTGGCACAGCGCATGCTGGTTATCCGGAAACACGTGACCGACCAACAAGAAGTCGCATGACACAACCGAAGCCATCCATGTCTGACGGGCTGCCCAGGATACCTACTGCGACCGCGCTTGCCCGGTGACGACCGCTCCGGCTCCGCCCGTTACCGACGAGGCAAAGTGACGGATTTCCTGCGTTTCAACGACATGGAGGTGGTTGTCATTCCCGCTGGGGGACAGACTCGGCCTGTTCAAGGCATTGCGCGAAGGCGGCAAGATGACGGCCACCCGTGCGCGAACTCAAGGAGCGCAGCCTGTATCGTGTATCAGGCAAATAGGCCGTCGGTCAGTGACCTTGACACAGGGGACATGCGCAAGGTCCTGAAGTTTGATGCAGCGATAGAAGGGTGCCAATGACAACAATAGCTTACAGGAACGGAACCATGGCTGGCGACGGCCGAGCCTTGGGTTTTGACTCAGTATCCGTCGGTGAGAAAACGAAGGTGTTTCGCTTATGCGACGGCACACTCATCGGCGTTTCCTCTTCGTCCTTGGGTATTCCAAAGGCCGTTCGAGACTGGGTTGAGAAGGGCATGGATGTTTCTGATATTCCTGTGCCGCGCAACGACGACAATTTTGAATTTGAGGCGCTGATAGTGCGCAAAAATGGGGAAGCCGTATTGTTGGACGGCAATTGGCTGCCAAGTGATCCCGTGAAAGGTGAATATTATGCCATCGGGAGCGGCAAGCAGTATGCTTTGGCCGCGCTGGTTTTGGGCAAGTCAGCTAAGGAAAGCGTCGAAGTTGCCGCGAAACTCGACGTTTGGACTGGTGGCACAGTCACTGCCATAACTCACTAAACCCGCCTTTCGGCGGGAGTGTGACAGTGCGAGCGTGGAAGTAGGGCGCCACCCCGGGGCACGTCGAGCCCTGTCATGTGAGCTGGTCCATAAGCGCGCGAAAGCGTCCAGTTGTGGCCAAAAGCACGATTTGCGACAGAACCGGCCCGCTTCTATGAGTATGGGCCGCTTTTTGCGGCCAGCGTGCTTGCCATCCTGCCGCCAGTGGCCGTCGCCTTCTTCTTCCAAGGTTACCTCGTCATGAAGTAGAGCACCACGATCTTGTCGGAGAGATCGGAAGGCGGACGGCCCTTCCGTCCGCGTCGGCCAGTTCGAAAGGCGGCGCGGCCTGCTCGTCGATCGCCTGGAAGAACCTCTCCGCGCTGTCCCTCATCTTGTCGAGATCGGCGCCCGGATGGTGGGCCAGCGCGGAGGTCCCGAGGATCAGCGCCAGAAATTGAATCGCAAGCGACGGTTTCGCTTTCATGGACAATGCATTCCGGTTGGGGGCGTTCGAGGGCTCCGCGGCTAGGATTGGTCTCACTGTGTCTGCTCCCGCTCCCGGCGGCTCATCTGCCTGATAGGCGCGTTCCCGCTCGGGCCATGTGCTTTTGATGAAGGCCAGAACGGCCCGGATCTCCTCGTCGGTGAGGACATTCCCGAAGCCCGGCATGTCGCTCTGGTAGCCGCCGCCGACGACCGCGGCCGGTCCCGGCGCCGGCATGCGTCCCGAAGGCAGCGGGCTTTCCAATCGCGCTGACCTTCGCCTGGCTAAAACCGTCTTGCCTAGCGCTATCGCCGCGGCCGGGGCGCGGCCATCCGGTTGGCGAGCCAAGGCAATGTCCAGACCAATCCGAGGCCTGCCGCGGCCACGCATCGATAAGAGGACCGACGCCCTTCTCCTTTGCCGCCGCTGGAGAACAGGTATTTGATCAGCGCGGCCGTCCCGAGGACGAGCACGACGACGACAAGCAGCCACACCAGGCCCGTGCCGAACATCATCATGCCGCTCATGCATTCCATCATCGAAGCCTCCTATTCCGTGGCGTAGATGCCGCCGGTCGCGTCAGACTTTCGGATTTCGAGAATCTCGAAGGGCGCTTCCTTCGTGCCACTCATGCCGGGGGAGCCCATCGGCATGCCGGGCAGCGTCATGCCCTTTGATGTCGGGCCGCTCGGTCAAGAGCTTGTTGACCGTGCCGACCGGCACATGGCCGCTCACCACATAGCCGTCGATGAACGAGAGAAGGCAGCCATCGGCTTCCGGCGGAATGCCCTCTTCGCGGCTCATGGCGAAAAGGTCGTGAGTCGGCCTTGACGGTGATTCCTGGAAGGCCGATTCCAAGGCGAGCTGGCTTGAAGGCCGCGGTCCGGATGGTCGACTAGGCAGCTTGGTTCCACGATCGCAATGCTTGATCGCTTCATTGCAGGCCATGGGCTCTCGCCCCCTCCTTTTGCCACACGAGGCGCCAGCTCACGTGTTGTTGTTGGCGTGCGCCCCGGCAACCGCTTTCACCAGCCGCTCCAGCGATCCCGCGCGCTCCAGCTCCGCAAAGAATGATGCGGCGTGACGCTACCCAGCCGGTGCTTCTCGGCCTTCCAATTAAACTGTCTCGACGAAAGAGCCGTCTCCGTTGCTCCGGTCTCGGTGTTGAGTTCTCTAAGGCTGCGCCACACCTTGGTCCCCACGCCGGCAAATGATCTCACTATGCAGCCCGTGCTCGCACGCTCTCAAACTAATTACCGCTGCTGCAACACGCCGCCTGGCGGCCTGCACCGAAAAGCCGACAGGGGTGCATCTGAATAGCCGTGAACCCAGGTCTCAAAGACCATCCGGCGCGACGAGCGGACGCACCGCACGTGTGACACCCGCCTTGTGGGGCAGGGTTGCCTTTCTCAATCCCGGCGTTGGTCGGCGTCCCAATGAGCAGCAAGCTATTATCGGCCGCCGAATCTTAGTGGCTTCGTCGAGAGCCTCAATCAACCAAGCGGCGAAAGCCCCGCTAGAGTCTCCGCCCGCCTGTCGCTATGAAGCAGTTGCAGCCAGCGCTGCTTCAGGCGCATGAACTCGCCCGATGCAATGATTTCCGTCGCCCTGGGTCTTTCGAAGGGCACTGTTTCTATTCCCTTCTTCTTCGGCGCGCGGCTTGATGCCGACATACGGTTTCTTGACCTGCCGCCTGAACTGGCTGCCGAAGCGGGTGCCCCGCCAGCGACCCCGACAATCCCCTGTTCCGCAACTGCTGAAGAGCCGACTGCGCTCGCATCCCGATATTGCGCAACGGCACTATGCCGACATTCTGGAGACCGCAGCCGCATGAGCCTCGAGATGTTCCGCCGACCGTCGACAAAGGCGTCCTCTCGCCTGCGTCCGCCATTTGTCAGTGCTCGATCTGATTGGGGAGACGCCGGTCGTCGAACTGAAGAGATTCGATACCGGCAGGTGTCGTCGCTTCGTCAAGATCGAAAGCCAGAATCCCGGCGGATCGATCAAGGATCGCATTGCGTTGTCGATGATCGTTAATGCCGAACAGCGTGGCACGCGCGGGGCGGTACAATCATCGAAGCGACCGCTGGCAACACAGGGCTCGGCCTGGCCATCTGGCGGCACGAAGCGCGTGATCGCGTGTCCAAAAGCTGACAGCGTCAGACAAATGTCAGGTTCATTACAACCAACATCTGGGCACTGACGAGGTTTTTCGAAGCAATGGGCGCTAACTGCGCGCTGAGCGCGTTGGCATGGCTTTTGAGACTGAGTGACTGTGACTGCACTCAATGGGGCAAGACGAGCGATGCGCTCCTCCCTGAACCCGTGTGCCGTCTCTGAGAGGAAACCAGCTCGTGCAGAAACCTTTGGAAATAGCTTTGGACCGCAACGTGGTATTGCAGATGGAGTCCCCGGCTCCTTCGATTAGAGTCGAGAACTGGCTGCATGGCGAGCCCCTCACGAGCTTTGAGCCCGGCAAGTGTACATAGTCGAATTTTGGGCAACTTGGTGCGGCCCATGTGTGGACGGGATGCCCCATCTGATCCAGCTGCAGGGCGTCGCCAGGCGCACCATCTGGACAGCAGGAACTGGACTATGGGCAAGGTAACAGGCTTTCTCGAAATCGACCGGCAGGTGCACAAGTACCAGCCGGCCTCCGACCGCATCCGGCATTTCCGCGAATTCACGCTGCCGATGTCCGACAAAGAGGTCGAGAAACAGGCCGCGCGCTGCATGGATTGCGGCATTCCGTTCTGCCATGGGCCGACGGGCTGCCCGATCCACAACCAGATCCCGGACTGGAACGACCTCGTCTACAATGGCGACTGGGACAATGCGATCCGCAACCTGCATTCGACCAACAATTTCCCGGAGTTCACCGGCCGCATCTGCCCCGCACCTTGCGAGGAAGCCTGCACGCTGAACCTCGAGGACATCCCCGTCGCCATCAAGACGGTCGAGCAGGCGATCGCCGACAAGGCTTACGAGACCGGCCATATCAGGCCCTATCCGCCGGAGAAGAAGACCGGCAAGCGCGTCGCCGTCATCGGCTCCGGCCCGGCCGGCATGTCGGCTGCCCAGCAGCTCGGCCGCGCCGGCCACGACGTCCATGTCTATGAGCGCGAGAGCCGGCCCGGCGGGTTGATGCGTTACGGCATTCCCGACTTCAAGATCGAGAAGCACTATATCGACCGGCGCATCGAGCAGATGCAGGGCGAGGGCGTCACCTTCCATTGCGGCGTCAATGTCGGCGTCGACAAGCCGGTTGCCGAGCTGCTCGCCGAACATGACGCCGTGCTTTATTGCGGCGGTTCCGAAACGCCGCGCGCGGCCGGCATTCCCGGCGACGATCTCGGCGGCGTGCATGACGCGATGCCCTATCTGGTGCAGCAGAACAGGCGTGTCGGCGGCGAACCGATCCAGTCGGTGGCGTGGCCGTCGCATCC
>NZ_RZQP01000440.1:0-2056 GCF_003998165.1 Mesorhizobium sp. M7A.F.Ca.US.007.01.2.1
ACTTCATTCTGGTCGTTGACGAAGTTGAAGGGCGGATACTGACCGCTCATGGAAATCTTCAGCTCGCCCGCCGCCTTGATCTTTTCGAGGTCGTCGGCCCTGGCCGAAACGGCAGTGAAGGTCGACGCAAGCAGCAGGGCCGCAACGGCGATGCCGGAAAATACTCTGTTCATCTGATTTCCTCTCCTCTGGATGGCGCGCAAGGTTTGTTCTTGGGAGGCGTGCAGACGCTTTCCTGTCATCAATGATTGCCTTTGCGGTATCATTGCGCAAATAGATAATGCGAATAGAGAGCATAGATATCAGGAATGGTACTTCCACGCCCCGAACGGCTGGTCTGGGATCTCGACTGGAACCTTCTGAGGACATTCGTCGTCATCGCGGAGGTGAAGGGCATCACGCGAGCTGCGGAGCGACTGAACCTCAAGCAACCCAGCGTCAGCAATGCTCTGCGGCGACTGGAGGACCGGGTGGGCCGGCGTCTGGTCGAGCGCGACGCGACGCGCTTCGAACTGACCGAGGTCGGGCGGCTTCTCTACGAGCAGAGCGTCGAGGTGTTCGGCACCATATCGCAGTTGCCGCTGCTGATGCGCGGCATCAGCGACGATGTTACCGGCCATGTGATGATCGCGACGGCAAGCCATGTCGTCTCGCCGCTCTTTGATCAGGCGCTGTCCGAGTTCCACAGCAACTACCCGCACGCCAGCATCACCATTTCAGTCGCAGCAAGCACCGAAGTCGCCAAGCAGGTGAGGGAGCGGCGTGCTTCCTTCGGCATCTGCCTGGTCAGCCAGCGCGATCCGGCGCTGGAATATGCGATGGTCTACCGCGAGTTCTTCGGCTTCTTCTGTGGGCCGCAGCACAGGCTTTACGGGCAAACCGGGCTGACGCTGACCGATCTCCGAGGCGAGCCCTCGGTATCGTTCCAGACCGACCATATCTCGGATGCGTTGCGGCCGGTCGCGCTGTTGCGCAGCGAGGCCCGGCTCAATGCCGATGTCGTCGGCGTGTCCTCGAGCCTGGAAGAGGTGCGGCGCATGATCGTCGCCGGGTTGGGCATTGGGCCGCTGCCGCTGCACGTCGCGCGGCGGGATGTGGCGGATGGAATGCTGTGGCGGCTGCCGCCCTATGACGCGCCGCCGGCCATCGACATCTTCCTGCTGGTCAATCCGGACAAGGTGATGAACCGCGCCGAGAAGGCGCTGCTGTCAGGGCTGCAGACGCTGATTGCCGACACGCCCCTCGATGACCGCATCTACATAGGCTGACGGGCGGAGACAGGCTTATTCGATCAGGAAGGCCGAAGAGCGGTCGCGCATCGGCTCGTCCAGAGCGACCGAGGCGCGCGCGGCAAGGTCGAAGCGCACGCTTGTCGTCCGGCTCGATGCGCGGACAATGCCGTCGAGCGAGCCCAACATCACCTGTTCGAAGGTGATGGAGGTGCGGCCGATCTTCACGACATGCGAGCGGATGGTGATGAGTGCACCGGCTTTCGTTTCATGCCGATAGTCGATTTCGGTGCGCACGTCGGCCCATCCGATCTGCGACGCCTGGTTGTCGTCCTGTCCGGCAATATGGCCGAGAAGCTGGAAGCTGGCATCATCGAACATCGCCGCGTAGTGACGCACATTCACGTGCCCCATCACGTCGCACATCCAGGGATGAGCGACGCCGACAAAGGTGACGAGAGATTTGCTCATGGGGATTTGCTCCGTGGCCTTCGACGATCGCGCAGACGCAATATCGAAACGCGCGACGACAGGCAAACGATCTGCTGTCCCTGGCATCTTCGAACCGAGAATGGCCTTCGGACTTCGTATTCGTTAGCCGCACCCTTGGCCACCTCCATCAAACGGACTATTTCAGGGGTGGCGGCGTTTCCGCCACGGGGGTCGGCATGCTCAGAGTGCAAAAGGTCAAGGTCGACGAGATCTACGTGCCGACGGCGCGCAAGAAAACGCTGCATCCCGAGACCGTCCGCCATCTCGCCGAGGACATTCTGGAAAACGGCATGAAGACGCCGATCCAGGTCCGCCATGACGGCAAGCGCCACATC
>NZ_RZQP01000441.1:0-2046 GCF_003998165.1 Mesorhizobium sp. M7A.F.Ca.US.007.01.2.1
GCGTTGTGATTTGGAATTCGAGTGGCGTGACAAGGAAGACGCGTTTTTTCCCGGAAAGCGAGCCCACATTCATCTGTATGGTAGCTTTGTGAACGGTGGCATCAGCTAAAAATGAATTCACCTGCAAACATCACCGACCCGCTCGTGCTGTTCATGCCGTCGGGCAAGCGCGGGCGGTTTCCTGTCGGCACCCCGGTGCTCGATGCCGCGCGCCAGCTCGGCGTCTATGTCGAAAGTGTGTGCGGCGGACGCGCCACTTGCGGGCGTTGCCAGATCGAAGTGCAGGAAGGCAATTTCGCCAAGCACAAGATCACCTCCTCCAACGACCACATCACGCCCAAGGGCGCCAAGGAAGAGCGCTATGAGCGCGTCCGCGGCCTACCCGAACGGCGTCGCCTCTCCTGCTCGGCACAAATCCTCGGCGATCTCGTCATCGACGTGCCGCAGGACACCGTCATCAACGCGCAGACCATCCGCAAGGATGCCGACACCAGGGTCATCGCCCGCGATGCGGCGATCCGTATGTGCTATGTCGAGATCGAAGAACCCGACATGCACAAGCCGCTTGGTGATCTCGACCGGCTGAAGATCGCGCTGATGCACGATTGGGGTTTGAAAAGCCTCGATTTCGATTTTTATCTGCTGCCGCAGGTGCAAGGCATCCTGCGCAAGGGCAACTGGACCGCGACCGCCGCCATCTACAAGGATGCCGACTCTGAGACAGCGCGCGTCGTAGCACTTTGGCCCGGCCTCAAGAACGAAGCCTATGGGCTGGCCTGCGATATCGGCTCGACCACCATCGCCATGCATCTGGTGTCGCTGCTGTCGGGCCGCGTCGCCGCCTCGTCGGGCACCTCGAACCCGCAGATCCGCTTCGGCGAGGATCTGATGAGCCGCGTCTCCTATGTGATGATGAACCCGGACGGCCGCGAGGGCATGACGGTCGCCGTGCGCGAGGCGATCTCGGGTCTCGTCGACAAGGTCTGCGCCGAAGGCAATGTCCAGCGCAACGACATCCTGGACAGCGTCTTCGTCGGCAATCCGATCATGCACCATCTGTTCCTCGGCATCGATCCGACCGAGCTTGGCGGTGCCCCCTTCGCGCTCGCCGTTTCGGGCGCGGTGCACATCAAGGCATCCGACATCGGCCTCAAGCTCAACCAGGGCGCCAGGCTCTATATGCTGCCTTGCATCGCCGGCCATGTCGGTGCGGATGCGGCGGCGGTGACGCTGTCGGAAGGCCCGCATCGCCAGGACGAGATGATGCTGATCGTCGATGTCGGCACCAATGCCGAGATCGTGCTCGGCAATCGCCAGCGGGTGGTTGCGGCCTCCTCGCCCACCGGCCCTGCCTTCGAGGGCGCCGAAATCTCCGGCGGCCAGCGAGCAGCGCCGGGCGCCATCGAGCGCGTGCGCATCGATCCCGATACGCTTGAACCGAAATACCGCGTCATCGGCTCTGAACTGTGGTCCGACGAGCCGGGCTTCCTGAAAAGCGTCCAGGCGACCGGCGTCACCGGCATCTGCGGCTCCGGCATCATCGAAGTGGTGGCGGAGATGTATCTCGCCGGCATCATTTCCGAGGACGGCGTCATCGACGGCGGGCTTTCGGCGCGCTCGCCACGCGTTACGGCCAACGGCCGCACCTTCTCCTATGTGCTGAAGGACGGCTCCGCCGCATTGACGGAAGATGGGCCGAAGATCACCATCACCCAGACCGATGTGCGCGCCATCCAGCTTGCCAAGGCAGCGCTTTATGCCGGCACCAAGCTGTTGATGGAAAAGCAGAACACCGAGCATGTCGACCGCATCCATTTCGCCGGCGCCTTCGGCTCCTTCATCGATCCGAAATACGCCATGGTGCTGGGCCTGATCCCGGATTGCGACCTCGACAAGGTCTCGGCGGTCGGCAACGCCGCCGGTGCCGGCGCGCGCATGGCGCTGCTCAATCGCGGCTACCGCCGCGAGATCGAGGACACGGTCAGCAAGATCGAGAAGATCGAGACGGCGCTGGAACCGAAATTCCAGGAGCATTTCGTCTACGCC
>NZ_RZQP01000442.1:0-2025 GCF_003998165.1 Mesorhizobium sp. M7A.F.Ca.US.007.01.2.1
CGCCGGCCGCCGGCCAGGAGTTCGACCCCGCCTCTCTTGACCTTCCCGCGCTGATCGAGTGCAGGGCGGACGTTCCGACTTACAACGACTTTGCCCTGTGGCTGTCCAGCGCACCGGGTGCCGTTGAAACGCTTGGCTGGAAGGAGGTTGCCTCCGCCAATCCGTTTCTCAGCCAATACGAACTGCCGGCCAAAATCCGCGTGTTCAACCGCGAGACAGGATCGATCGTGTTTACCGCTGCGGGGCCGATGGCCGTGCTCGACGGCGTTGCCGCGCCGGAGCTTGCAAAAGAACTCGACGTCATGGCCGTGTTTTCCACGCCGCAAAAATTCCTTGGCGAAAAGGTCGTTGTCCAAAGCACCGAAGAGTCGGAAGGATTGACCTTCTCCACCGACGTCAAGCTCAACGTCTCGACCGTCGAGTCCCATCCCGGCAAGACCCTGGCCGGCTGCTCCTACACGCTCGAAATCAAATAAAAACCCGGCATTCACGCCGGGTTTTCGATCAAGTCAAAAATGGCCGGGGCCTTCTGCCCGGTGCATGTTCCGTCAATCGCCGTCGATCGCCGTGGCAATGCGGGCGATGGCCTGCTGATAGACGCTCGCGGAATTCCAGCCGGCAATCGCGCCCATATTCGCACTCGCGCTCGCACCTGCCCGCCAGCCATGGCCCTTGAGGAAGTTGGCAGTGGAAGCCAGCGCCGTGCCCTTGTCGCGCAGGTTTCCGCCGCCGACGCCATATTTCAGGACGTTTCCTGGCAGGAACTGCGTGTGTCCGATCTCGCCATGCGCGGCCCCGACCGACGAGGCTGTCAACGCCCCGCGATCGACCAGCTTCAGGGCGGCGATCGCATGCGGGTAGAAGAACCCCGGGCGGCGGCAATCATAGGCAAGCGTCAAAATCGCAGAGACGGTGTTCTGGTTGCCCATGGCCGAACCGAAGCCGGTTTCCATACCCCAGATGGCCAGCAACACGCCCGGCGACACGCCGTAATTCGCTTCGATCTTGGAGAACAGCGCCGCATTCGACTTTTTCAGCGACCGGCCCTTGGAGATAATCGCCGCGCCGCCGCGCCGCCGCATGAAATCGTCCACCGAGCCGCTGAAGGCCTTGTGAATGCCGCGGTCGACGGAGATGGTCTTTGTCGCGTAGTTCGCCCCGGCCAGAGCGGCCAGCCCCTTGGCGCCCACACCTTCCGACCTGGCCTGCGCGGCAAAGTCCTGCTTCCAGGCCTCGAAGCCGGCGCCGGTCTTGCCGCAGCTGGCCGCTGCCTGTGCGCCCGTCGCCAGCGCAAGCACCGCCATCGCGGCCGCTGCAAACATCTTTCCCTTGGCAAGAATTGCCATGTTGATCTCCTGGTTGCCTGAATCACGTCCCAATTGCGAACTTGCCAGCGAAACGCGCACTTGTCACTGTCACCGCTGCAATGCTGGCGAATGCCGTGGAATTTGCCTAGGATCAAGTGATTATTGTGGCAAGGGGGCTGCATGCAAGACGTTGATGTCGTCATCATCGGCGCCGGCTCGGCGGGTCTTGCCGCTGCCAAAACCCTGCAGGCGGCGGGGCTTTCCTTCACGCTGCTCGAAGCGATGGACCGAATCGGCGGGCGAGCCTGGACCAGCGACCAGCATTTCGGCGTGCCTTTCGACATCGGCTGCGCCTGGCTGCATGCCGCCGACCGCAATCCCTATTTTCCCGAAGCGCAAGTGGCAGGCTGGACGTTGCATCATCACGACATGAATGTCGATCATCTCTACTACCGCGAGCGCAAGGCGAGCGAAGCGGAAGAAGCCGACATGAAGGCCGCCGACGCAAAGCTGTTCGAACTGCTGGCCAGGCATGAAGTGAAGGACGGAGATGACGATCGTCTTTCGGCGCTGTTGGCAAAAGGCCATGCGCCGCGCGCCGCCGCCACCTTCGCCGGGCCGATGGATTTCGGCGCCGACGAGGACGAAATCTCGATCCTGGACTTCCAAGCCGCCGCCGATCTCGACCCGAACTACTTCAGCAAGGAGGGCCTTGGCG
>NZ_RZQP01000443.1:0-1944 GCF_003998165.1 Mesorhizobium sp. M7A.F.Ca.US.007.01.2.1
CCCTGACTCGGTTCGATAAGTAGCGGTCGCAATTTGATGATCATGCTGTCGATTGTCCTATTGCTTTGGGTCCCACGGCGGTCGCGTCGAACGACAGACGCGCTTTGGCTTTCGTTGGGATAGAGGATCGGCTATGGAACCAGTTGCTGGTTGCAGACATGGAATCGCGCAGCCAAAACGAGGGCCCGGAGGATCACCATGCATCTGACGAACGAGAGCATCATAGTCATATTGGTGGTCGGCCTTATTGCCGGATGGTTGGCCGGAAAGATCGTGCGGGGCTCTGGCTTTGGTCTAATCGGGGACATCGCAATCGGAATCATCGGCGCGTTCATCGGGGAATGGCTGCTGCCCCGCCTAGGCGTCCATCTCGGGAGCGGAACGATAAGCTTGATCGTTAATGCCACCCTCGGGGCGATTGTTCTTCTCCTAATCATCCGGTTGGTTTCTGGCGGCGGTCGTCTCGGGGGCGGATGGAGGGGCCGATCCGGTCGGTGGCGCTAGCCCGGGGTTCGAGGCCATATCGTCTCAAAGGACGGCCGCAATCTGATTGCACGGCTTCAGATGAAGCTGCATTTAGCGGCGGGTCAATGCGACGCTCAACGTTCCACGGATCCAACGAATGGGCGGCCGACACAAGCGCGCTGCGATGTCCATGCTTGATTACCTCCGGACGCCCAAGCTCCGCGCGCACTACGCAGCCAGCGGGTAAATTCCGGGAACGTTCAAATCCCGCTTCAACCACCAGCGCCGGCCACCATTTTGATTAGAGCCGGCGCCTTGGCTGGTAACGGTCTCGCGATTCGGCGAGCTTTACCGAATCGCGAGATTGTCCTGGTTAGTTGGCGCTGGCGATGGGCGCCACAAGCGGCGTGATGCGGCGAATAGCGACGCGGCGGTTCTGTCTTTCGGGCCCTGTCGTGTTCACCTTAAGATAGCGCTCGCCGTAGCCTTGGGTCGTCAGGTTCTCTGGCGCGATGCCAAAGGCGTTGGTGAGGGCCTCGGCAACTGCCTCGGCTCGCTGGTCGGACAACGCCAGGTTCGCATTGTCGCTACCGACAGCATCGGTGTGGCCTTCGATCAAGAAGGTTTCCGCCGGGTTCTTCTTCAGCAGGCGCTCCATTGCGTCCGCAACCCCTTGCAGCTTTTTGACTTCGCTGTCCGAGATCGCGGCCGAACCGGACTCGAAATTCAACGTGTCGAGATCAACGCGCCGGGCGATATCGCGCACACGCGCCGAGCGCTTGACCTCGTCGACCGAGTAGAGGCGCTGGACTTTTTCCACCGGCGGTTGCTCGAGGAAGGTGTAGTAGTCGTCGGAATCCTCTACCAAATCCGACTCCAGGATGTATTGCTTGCGCGGGATGGTGAGCCGCATCGGTGGCAAGTCATCTCCAGGGTCGCGCCAATCCTGCACGTCCTGGTAATACCTCTCGTCGACGTAGCTCAACACATACTCGCGGCCGTCGGGGGTGATGCGGGAGCGCTGGATGACGTCTCCATTGCGGTTGCGGATGGTGACGATTTGGTTGCCATTGTCGCGAACGATCGTCTCGCGTGTGCGGCCGCCCGGCAGATCCTCATAATACACGTCCTTGGCACCACGGTTCATGCGCGGTGCTTCGTTGCTCTCGACTATCGTCTGGTTGTTGAACTGGATGATGACCCGGCCGCCAATTTCCGTGAGGACATCGGCGCCTTTCGGACGTTCCGGCGCTTGGGTATCAGGCGCCTTTTCACGGCGGGTACCCTTTTCGTTCGTCACCGGAACGATCTTCTCCGGCTTGATCTCCTGCTGCGCTGACTTGTCGTCTGCAGGGGGTGGTCCGGCCTCTGCGGGGGCAGCGGTGGGCGCCGGGGCCTGACCCCCATCGCTCTGCTGAGCAGGCGGTTTGCCGTCCTTGCCCGGACGTTTTGCATCCTTTTCGCTGTCAAGGACGGGTG
>NZ_RZQP01000444.1:0-1905 GCF_003998165.1 Mesorhizobium sp. M7A.F.Ca.US.007.01.2.1
GAAGAACAACGGCGCGGCGAAGACCAGGCTATCGGCACGGTCCCTCATGCGGCCACGGCCTTCGATCAGGTGGCCTCAGTCCTTGACGCCCTGATCGTCTTCGAAGCGGCTGGCGTCACCTTCCGCTAGAAGGATTGTCGCCGCGACGGCACCGACCGCCAGCAGGTCATGACGCTCGCCACAGACGAGTTCATCCGCCGGTTCCTGCTCCATGTCTGCCGCGCGAGTTCCATCGCATCCGCCACTATGGCTTGCTCGCAGGCGGCTCTCGCGAGACTGCCTCGCGCTAGCCCGCCACCTGCTCGCGGCTGCGCCTCCGTCACGAACGATCCGCCGGCGGAACCGGACGCCTTCCGCCCGCAGTCCCCGTGCTGCGGCGGGCGTATGATCTAATAGAGGTGTTCGACCGGTGCCGGCAACCGCGCGGACCGCCAAGCCAAACAGCGACAAACCGGGAGAACGACTCATGACCCGGCATGGCCCCGCTTCCTCGTACGACGGCGCCCTGCCGGCGCGGGTCAACGGGAAGGTATGCGCGCCTCCTATGGCGCCGGTCGTCAGGCACGTGAAGCCCGTCGCAATCACCGCAAGAAGCTCTCCGACCTCGCCCAGAAGCCGCATGCTCGACCAGCCATCAGTGCCCCTGCGGGTGTCCGCGATAGACGCCGGCCCACCCCGAAACAAAAATCCCCATAGCTCACCGCGCCCGGACCCCGGGTTCCGGCATGAGAGGCTTCGTGCACCCGACGGCACCCGAAACCCTTCAGCATGCCAGTCGTTAAGCAGCTGACCGTCCCCGTGCCGCCGGATCATCCCTTCCACATCATCGATCGGAGAACAGCCTGCACATGCTCGGCGAGATCGAGTTCGCCGCGCGCCTCGATCTCTAAAATATATTGGGCCTTGGCCAGGCGATCCCCTTCCCGAACCGCAGCATAGCTGCAGATGGCGAGCAGCGCCCTCTCCTCCTCCCGGCTGGCTCTAGCGGGGTCGCTTTTGCCACCGGCTATTCCGTGCAAGGCTTCGCCGAAGGACAAGTATGCTGCCTTGTGAACTTCAATCAGCATTCGCATATTGTCGGACGGTTCTGGGTCTTGGCCCGGCGGCTCCATGCCGACTGCAGTTGCCGCAACCGTCGAGGTGACGACTGCACTGCTGGATTGGAAGAGCCAAGCGCGACGGTTGATCCTGGACGTGGCGAACTCTCCATTGCTTGGGGGCACTCGAAACGGTGACGTAACATCATCAGACCGTAACACGCCGGTTTGCGCATTTGTGTCAGGATGAAAGGTCCCCTGTCAGCCGACAGCGACTGCGGCTGAGGATGCGCAGCGCCCGCCATCTCGGACAGATGCCGCGCCCTACAAGCCGGGAAGAAGCTTGGATCGGGCCAGGCTAGTCGCGGCAGAGGCGCTTCCATTGAGGCCGTGAAACCTATGCTTCCAAGCGCGGCGGGGAGTCCCAGCGACAAGCCTGCGTTCGGCCGCCACCCTACGGCCGGCGCTGGCTATGTCGGCTGTTGCCGAGCCGCAACGACGGCCACTTAGGCAGCCGTGCCGACCAGCGATGGCGAGTCACCGCAAGCCAGCGCGACGAGATTCTGACGTTGAAGATCCCTCGGCTCGGGCGACAAGATCGATGGCGAAATTCGCACGTTGTAATCGGGACGAAGGACCGATGGGACTACGCGGTCATTGCCTCAGGCGGATTTTTCATCGCTGGAAAAGACAGCATCGTCGTCCCGCTTCGGTATCTGCAAGTCGATGAGGAGCGAAACAGCTTTTACCTGCGCATCTCTAGTGCCGATGTGAACGCCGTTCCGTTGATGCCCGACCAGGAATATCTGTGGCTCGCCGATGAAGCATGGCGGGCGAAGAAAGAAGGGATCTTCCAGAAGTTGATTCC
>NZ_RZQP01000445.1:0-1897 GCF_003998165.1 Mesorhizobium sp. M7A.F.Ca.US.007.01.2.1
TCCCCGTCCCCAACGACCGGGTGAAAGGAGCCGGCCCCGTCCCCGGGCCGGCTCCGCCATTTCTGGCTATGGCCGTTCGAAAACCTTCTTCAACCCCGCCTTGAAGCGCTTGCCGTTGGCGACATAATGCGCCGCCGAGCCGCGCAACCTTGCCACGGCCGCGTCGTCCAGCACCCTGATCGCCTTGGCGGGCGAGCCGACGATCAGCGAATTGTCCGGGAATTCCTTGCCCTCGGTAACCAGCGCACCGGCGCCGACCAGGCAATTCCTGCCGATTTTCGCGCCGTTCAGCACGATGGCGCCCATGCCGATCAGGCTGTTGTCGCCGATCGTGCAGCCATGCAGCAAGGCGCGGTGGCCGATCGTGCAGCCTTCGCCGATCGTCAGCGGGAAACCGGGATCGGTGTGCATGACCGTATGTTCCTGCACGTTGGTGTCGGCACCGATGACGATGGGCTCATTGTCGCCCCGGATGACGGCGCCGAACCAGAAGCCGGCATTGCGTCCGACCCTGACGTCGCCGATCAGCGTCGCATCGGGCGCGATCCAGTTCGAGTCCGCATCGGCGAAGCTGGGCTCTGTTCCATCGATCGCATAAAGCGGCATTCCTGGTCTCCGAATCGTCTCAAGCTGGCAGCTCGGACCCTAGGAGACGGACCGACCATGAGGCAATGGCAAGCACGACGACGCCCAGCGCCAAGGTCCACGCAATTGCCGTGCAGCCGCAGGACATCAGCGCCAACGTTGAAATGCGGCGCTGACGCCGGGCATCGATGGCGTCGTTGACCAGCATGAACGGTCCCGCACAGGCCGTGGCGAGCAGCGAGCGCAAGACATGTGACGGCGACACATAGGGTTCGGTGAAGGCGACCTTGCGGCCCGACACCAGTTCCATGGCCGATCCGGCCAGCCCGCAGGCCGTCAACCCGACGGCAAAAGCAAAGAGTGTGAGTTCCAGCGGTCCCATCTTAACTTTCCGTTTACCATGAAATTGCACAGTCGTTCCATGCAGGCTGCAAGAGCCATGCCGTGCGATGTGTGCCGCCCGGGGACACTGCAGGCGGACGGGCGGCCCGAGATCCGAGGACTGAGATGAAGCAGGCAGCGCTCGCCAACGAACTCACCGTGGTCGATTCCAGGCTGATGAAGCGGGTGCTCTACGGGTTCGCGGTGCTCGCCCTGTTGTCGGTGGCGATCAGCCTTGCCGGCAAATGGTTCGGCCATTCGATCGCCATGGCCGGATACACCGACGACGCAACAGCCCACCAGGTGGTGATCGGCAACAATGTCATCACGGTCCCGGCCAATGCCATCCGTTTCGCCCAGGCCCGGCGCGACGGCATCGCCTCGCGGCTCGACCTCTATCTGCGCTATCCCCAGATGGACGGCTACAGCGAGGCCGCGCGAGATGATTTCAACCATACGGGAACAGCCAAAAGCATCGTCTTCCTGTCCTTCGAACAGCAGATGATGTCGCGTGACATGAGCGGCCGCTTCGCGCCGATCTACAGCGCGCTGATCATCCGACCCGGCACTGCCGGGCCTGGCGGCACGATGATTTATGGTTTCAACGAGAAATCAGGCTATCTGAACGAGGTGCTGGTTGTCGGCAATCGCCCCGGCAAGGAGCCGTTCGTGGCCCGTTGCCTGAGCGGGCCGAGTGCCGACCAATCGCTGGCGCCCTGCGAGCGCGACATCCAGGTCGGCGACGAACTCAGCCTCACCTATCGCTTCCCAAGGGAGTTTCTGGGCGATTGGCAGGCGCTCGACGCGGCAATCGCCACCGAAGCCGGGCGCGTTCTGAAGGCGGGACGTTAAGAACGCTTCAAGGGAACCGGCTGGCCGGCCGCATGAGCCGGCCGACCGCAAGATTTGCTGGCTCAGGCCAGATCGATGT
>NZ_RZQP01000446.1:0-1842 GCF_003998165.1 Mesorhizobium sp. M7A.F.Ca.US.007.01.2.1
AGCGGGGAGGGCGACGGCGAGGACGGTCTCGTTGGGGACCAAGCGCCGTGACGGGGGGCGTCGTCGCGTTGTGATCCCAGAGACAGTCGATCCCTACGGCCAGGACGACTGGTCGTGCGGCAGCCGGTGATCGGGATCATGGACGGTGACCTTATCGCCTTCGACAAGACTGGCCGGAAAGACCACCAGGTTGGTGCCACCGGCGTGACGCTTTTGTCGATGCGAGCGATCTGGCGCCAGGCACAATCCCATTCCTGCCAAGCGCTGTCCCAGATCTCCGGGTCGAATCCCTGCGAAAGGTCCGCCACCTCAGGCGAGCGTGATCTTGTAGGCGGCAAGCGTTGCCGGCGGGACGATGCTGGCGCCCTGCTTGTATTCGTCAAGAGCCGTCTGGGTCGAACGAGACAGATAGAGTGCTTCGACGCATGGCCGGTTGAAACGACCGCCGTCGATCGCCGCGCCTGCACCGCTGATGGGCAGGAAAGCCCATTTGGGTGTCAGATAGCGATTCGTCTGGACCGACTCGGGTGATCCTCACCCACGCGCCCCATTTTCGAAATCCCGGATGAAGGCCAGGACTGCCTCGACCTGGCCGTCCGCGACGAGTTCGGCAGCCGTGCGATGACCATAGTCGGCAATCGGTTTATTGCGGTACCAAAAGATCGCCTTCTTGACGTCGCCGGTGAGTTCCGTTGCGGCCGAAATCACCTTCACCATCTCGCGCATCCGACCCTGCAGGCGCTCCGACGAGGGATTGCGCAGCGTGTTGCGGTGGACGCCGGTCAACTGCGCCAGGTTGGCCACCTTCACGCCAAGCGCCTGCGACAGGCGCTTCGGCGAGATATAAGGCGTGCGCGGCTCCTGCAGGCTGTCGACAAAACCTGAGACCACTTTCGATTGGGCCAGCTGTGCGTGGGTCATTACAAATCTCCGACCTCTCTCTTACGCACAATATACGCACATTCCTAGGCATAGAAAGAACAGCCTGACGCCTTTCCAGCGCACTGCTTGTGCTTCCCCATCCTCGTAGCGGATCCTAGCTAGCGGCAGCAATGCGCCTTCATCTCGGTCATTCCGTCCGACTTAACCTCCTGCCGAAAGCAGACTGGTTGTTAGCGATGCTGGCGTTGGGATTGCCGTTTGTGTTGGCCGTGAGATCAGTCTCGCGGTTTACTAAAAGCCAGCATTCTCAGAATTTGGTGGGTGAATCTATCCCCCGAAGAATGAGGGGGCGCTAGTACGGGGTAGTGTCGCTCCTTGTTCACACGGATCATTCGGTGATTCCGCTTCGCCTCAAAATGAGACTGACGCGGTCGATCCATATGTGGTTCGTTCTCCGCTCCTTCGAGGGCGTTGCCCACGACACGCCAACGCTCAGCTCGTCGATGCGGTGCTGGGTAACGCATGCGGCGAAAGTGCAGACTTTTCAGGCGGAGAGGGAACCCTGCGTGTCTTCGGGATAGACCCCAGTGACGTAGATGGCGACGTGCTGTCTGTTGAAAGCGCGCCGCCCCCACGTATAAAGTCCTCCCCGTCAACAAACTATACGCAAAACTCGAGTATGGGAATTAGTGCAGTTCAATTTCGATTTCAGTGGCAACCGATTCCACTGATGGTTGGGGTTGTTGCTGAGTGGGACGGCGGCTTCGCGCCCCAATCTCCGCCCTCAAACGGGGTTGCACGGTCGCCCGATAGAAGACGCATATTTTGCATTGAAATGGGCGTCTTAGGCTCAAGATATGCATCGCCGGGGCCACCTCCAGAAGACTGCGAATGGATTGGCCAGCAGCACCGCATGATGTCGCGATGCGAGTCGCCGACGGCCTTGGCGAGGTCAATATC
>NZ_RZQP01000447.1:0-1825 GCF_003998165.1 Mesorhizobium sp. M7A.F.Ca.US.007.01.2.1
CTAGCCGCTCGCGGCGAACGCCGCCGGCCGATTGGGCCGCCTACGACTACTACTTGCAGGGTCGCGCGCACTACCATCAGTATGAAATGGACAAGGGCGAATCCATGTTTACCCGGAGCGCCGAACTCGATCCGACTTTTGCTCAAGGTCATGCCTATCTAGCGCAGTGCCTGGTTGCGCGATTCTGGTACGACCGCGATCCTCGTACGCTGCAAAGTGCCTTGCGGTCTGCGCGCACAGCGCTCCTGCTCGACCGGAATGACGGCATCTGCAACCAGAGCATGGGTCTCGTGCTTGTACATATGCGCCAGCATGGGGATGCCGGACTGCATTTCCAGCAGGCCCGTTCGCTCAATCCGCACGACGTCAACATTGCCGGAGACTATGCAAGCTGGCTCAACTACGGCGGCCAGCCTCAGCAGTCCTTGGCGGTCCTCGAAAGGGCCATACTGCTCGACCCGTTGCCCCCGGTCTGGTTCTGGGAGGTGAAGGGAAGCGCGCTCTTCCTGCTCGGCCGATATGCCGACGCCATCGACGCTTATCGGAAGGCCGGCGACCAGTTCTTCATCCATGCCTTTCTCGCGGCGGCCTACGCCCATCTAGGCGAGATGGAAAACGCGCATGTCGCAGTCGAAGCCACACTGAGGCTGCAACCAGACCTCTCGCTTGGCTACCTTGCCCGCCTTCCCTTCGCAGACCCATCTTCCTTCGAGCACTTCCTCTCCGGCTTCAGAAAGGCCGGCTTTTTATAGGATCCAGCCGGTCCGACAACTCATCGCCGCAGTTGCGTGCATGTGAGCAGTAAGAAGGACGATGGCAATGATAATCGACAGGACAACCTCCCATACTGTTGGAACCTGACATACGGGGTCATTGCTGGATCAGGCCCGTCGTCCAGCAACGCAGTCATGTTACCTTTGGCAGACCGTCCGCTTTCGGGCGAAGGTAAAGTTTGCCGAACGTCCGAGATCAGGCGCATTGCTGCCGCCAGCCGGCAACCGCTGCGAGGTGAGGAAGGACAATGGGATTGTGCCTGGCGCCTGATCGCTCGCATCGAGAAGAAAGACCCGCCATGTGGAAGCTGCCGGACCCGATCACCACGGTCGGGCGTCACGGCATCCTGTTCGGGACCGCCATACTCCCATGAGTGCCAGCGACGGCTGGTTCAACCTTCGGCAACAATATCTGCTCGTTATGTGAAACTGGAAAGAAACGCGCAGTCGCGCGACCTTCTCTACACTGAGGTACTTGGATATCGCTCGCGCAGTATCCTCTCGACTTGACGCGTGTCCACGGTGCCCGGAATGTCAGGCGCACGCCTGAGTTCACCAAGTGGGTTCTCTCGACCCGGCAGTGGGGCTGCCTCGCCTGGTCCGCTCGAATTGCTACCAATACCAGCTGTGTTTTGGGCATGCGTTTGAGGGCCAGTCTTCAGAGCCTCGCCGGACAGGTGGAAATGAGCTCGGTGCGATCAGCATGGACAAGTACCTTGCTCGAACTTGACATAGCCGACGTCTTCGCGGCCCGCCATGCACTCGACGGCGATGGCCATCCCGGCTCCAACCTTGAAGCTGTTCTCTGGCACTAACTATGGTCCGCCCCAGCCCAGTCCGAATGAATGGCCATGGATTGGGTAGCCGCAAAAAATTCCGCGGCCGTCAAGAACATCGAGTACTGCCTTGTAAAGATCGCTTGCCGTTACGCCAAGGCGGCATGCGGCCACGCCTGCCTCAATTCCGGCAATGGCAACCGTCGTAGATTTCATTCTGCCGCGCGGACCACTTTCCCCGACAACGACAGACCTTGAGAAGTCCCAGACCTAGCC
>NZ_RZQP01000448.1:0-1805 GCF_003998165.1 Mesorhizobium sp. M7A.F.Ca.US.007.01.2.1
TCCGTGCCCTGGCTGCGCCGCGACGCCAGCGCCACGACTTCGCTTACCGGAAAGCCGCGCTCTTCCAATATGTTGAGCATTTCCCGGCCCACATTGCCCGTGGCGCCGACGATCGCTACCTTGAAACTCATCGAAAAATCTCCTGTCCCTCTCCGCTTGGTTTTTGGAGAAACCCGCTGGCCGCTGCGGGTTCCGTCCCCCGGGCCGAACCCGGGAGAGGGTGGTTAGGCCAAGGGAATCACACCGTTTTGGTGCTGGTTTTGCCAGTTTTCTTGGCCAAGAATGCGGTTTTGCTGAAACGAGGAGACGCGCCGACGCGCCCGGCCCAATGATGTGCATTGAGGCTGGGGGCATCGAATGCAGGAAGAGCCGTCAAAAGGCCGCGCATCGAAACTGTCCCGTTCGGTGCCGGCTTTTACGCGGTTTGCGGCAAGAGTCAATTGCCGAGCGGCGCCTGGTTTTGCGCGCGCCCTGTACAATCGCGGCTGCGCGAAGTACGAACGGCCAAGATTGTTTGGCTGGCGCGAGGCCCGCCCCGGCATGTGCTCCGTGATGAGCGCGGACCCTAAAATTCCGAAAGAGTGAGATGTCCAACTTCGAAGCACTTGTTCCAGCGCTTGCCAGGGCGCTGGAGAAACGCGGCTATTCCGAGCTGACGCCCGTCCAGAAGGCGGTCGTGGCGCCCGAGCTCGGCGAGGCCGATGCGCTGGTTTCGGCGCAGACCGGCTCCGGCAAGACGGTGGCCTTCGGCCTCGCTCTGGCGCCGACCCTGCTTGAGGGCGCGGAGCGCTTCGGCCACGCCGCCGCACCGCTGGCGCTGGCGGTGGCGCCGACGCGCGAACTCGCCTTGCAGGTGACGCGCGAACTGGAATGGCTCTACGAACTGACCGGCGCCACCGTGGCGTCCTGCGTCGGCGGCATGGACATGCGCTCGGAGCGGCGTGTGCTGGAGCGTGGCGCCCATATCGTCGTCGGCACGCCCGGCCGGCTGCGCGACCACATCACCCGGCGCTCGCTCGACATGTCGGCGCTGAAGGCGGTGGTGCTCGACGAGGCCGACGAGATGCTCGATCTCGGCTTTCGCGAAGACCTCGAATTCATCCTCGACGCCGCTCCGGCCGAACGCCGGACGCTGATGTTCTCGGCCACGGTGCCGCGCTCGATCGCCACGCTCGCCCAGGGCTATCAGCGCGATGCGGTGCGCATTTCGGCCGCCGGCGAGGAGAAGCAGCATCTCGACATCGAATATCGGGCGCTGAGCGTCGCCCAGCCCGACCGCGAGAACGCCATCATCAATGTGCTGCGCTATTACGAAGCCAAGAACGCGCTGGTGTTCTGCAACACGCGTGCCGCCGTCAATCATCTGACCGCGCGCTTCAACAACCGCAACTTCTCCGTCGTCGCCCTGTCGGGCGAGCTCAGCCAGAACGAGCGCAGCCATGCGCTGCAAGCGATGCGGGACGGCCGCGCAAAAGTCTGTATCGCCACCGATGTCGCGGCGCGCGGCATCGACCTGCCCAATCTTGAGCTGGTCATCCACGCCGATTTGCCGACCAACCCGGAAACGCTGCTGCACCGCAGCGGCCGCACCGGCCGCGCCGGGCGCAAGGGCGTCAGCGCGCTGATCGTGCCCAACAGCGCCCGCAAGCGCACCGAACGGCTGTTGCAGAACGCCGGCCTCAAGGCGACATGGGCGAGCCCGCCCTCGGCCGACGACGTGATGCGGCGCGACGACGAGCGCATCCTTGCCGATCCGGCTTTCGATGAGCCGGTGAAGGAGGACGAGCGCTCCTTCATCGACGCAC
>NZ_RZQP01000449.1:0-1785 GCF_003998165.1 Mesorhizobium sp. M7A.F.Ca.US.007.01.2.1
GCTCTGCGCCCTTCATCGACGGCGCATCGCCGGGGCTCTTGATGGCCGGGACGAGATTGTCAGTCCCGGATTTTCTCATCGCGAAGCACCGGCGCGGCGCGTTTCCATCCCCTGATGGGAGCCCGCTTCGACTGTGACCAAACCGCCGACCGTGGCCTTGCCAGCTTCATAGTCGACCGGCGTGGCGTGGCCCGGCGCCTTTGCCTTCTCCGGCGCGTTGCTTGCCCGACGGTCGTCGCGCAGTTCCAGATGAGTGACGCCGCCTGCCGTCACCTCGAGCCCAAAGTCGATGCCAGTCTGTCTCTGCGCCATGTGAGAGATTCTGGAGCGCGGCCGGCGGTCGTCAAGAGGTTGCTAATATTCGAACGGCAAAGGGCAACAATCCTTTGCCTGCATCACATATCAGTTCATTTTGAACCAGCCTTCGGGAACGCCTAAGGGCCGCGTTCGGCACCTTTGCCAAGGCGCGTTGTAACGAGCCGCAGCAACCGTTTGCATTCCGGCTCATGACGCAAAGCTCCGGCCAAGGACTCTTTTCAGGCCGGTCGTGCCAAGCGGCCACGGCCCCAAGTCGCGCATGTCGACCTGCGAGCAACAGACCAAGGAAATCATAATTTGTCGAGCTCGCCGCTTCTCGTATGGACCGGTCGTTGTCGCCGTTTTGATGACCTCGGGACGATCGTGGGGCCAAATTGCTTGCCTAGTGGAGGTCAGCGTCGTCGACGGGCGGAGGCGCGAAGACCGAGATCGCCTTTGGATGGACCTTGAAATGGGCTGGTGTTGAGGTGACGATCTCACCATCGGTGTTGACCGGCATCGGCTTCTCCGTCTCGATGTCGAACTCGACGCACCTAGCCGTGCGCACCTCTCGCCAGGCGCCATGCCTTCCAGACCGGAAGGAGCGGAGCATCAGTGCCAGCTTCCAGAGGTTCGTCATTTCCAAGCTATAAAGATCGAGATGTCCGTCATCGATCTCGGCCGTCTCTTCCACCACGTTGCCGCCGCCGTAATGGCGACCGTTTCCCACCGCAATCTGGTAGGTTTCGACGTCGGTCGACGCGCCTTTCTCAATAATCTTCGCGTGGAATCGCGTGGCCCGCGTCAACACTTTCACCGCCGCCAGCGCATAGCCGAGCCTGCCGAAACGCTTCTTCAAAGTGGGATCCAGACCCTTCGCCAATTCAGTGCTGAGTCCGATACTCGCAACGTTGAAGAAGGCATTGCCATTGACCGTGCCGATATCGATCTGCCGGAGTCGGCCCCGCACGATCACGTCAGCGGCCTGCAGAAGATCCATAGGGATGTCGAGAGTGCGAGCGAGGTCATTAGCCGTTCCCATAGGAATAATGCCCATCGGCAGGCGGCTTTCCACTACAGCCATCGCCGCCGCCGACAACGAACCATCGCCACCGCACACGACCACAAGGTCCGCCGTTTGGCGCAAGCGAACGATGTCACGAGCGATCTCCGGCAACGCCTCGAACTTTTCGACAGTGACAGAAAGCCGGCCGCGCTCCAGCCGCTCCACAATCGGGGCGATCAGCTCCTGGCCGCGCCGCGCCTTTGGATTGAGGAGCAGCAATGCGCGCCTTTTGGCCAGTTTGCTCATTCAAAGATCGATCCGATGGTTCATAACGCATGCACACTAGGCGGCTGTTCATTCGACCGCAGCCGACGTTTTTGGCTCTCCGGACCTACCTCCACCGCGGTTGCGAACGGCGCAATTTTTTGACCTCCAGCGGCCCCTGGATCGCTATCCGAGTTCGTGGCCGTCACGCCGTGCAC
>NZ_RZQP01000044.1:0-35350 GCF_003998165.1 Mesorhizobium sp. M7A.F.Ca.US.007.01.2.1
GACAGTGCCTTGAGGTGATCGGCACCCGCCCCTTCCGGCGCCAGCAGCAGAAACACCAGATCGACGGGCTGATCGTCCAGCGATTCGAAATCGACAGGCGTCTCCAGCCGGGCGAAAACACCTGCGATGCGCTTCACGCCGGCCAGCTTGCCGTGCGGGATGGCGATGCCGTTGCCGACGCCGGTCGAACCCAGCCGCTCACGCTGCAGGATGGTGTCGAACACCTCCCGCTCCGGAATGCCGGAAATCGCCGCCGCCCGTTCGGACAGCAATTGCAGCAGCTGCTTCTTGGAGTTCGCCTTCAACGCCGGCAATATCGCCGGAACGTTGATAAGATCGCTCAGATCCATGCTTGAAAATCCCTTGTTCGCCTGCCGTCACCAGTCCTCACCCCTCGTGCGGCCGGCTCTTATCCCAGTGCGACCTCGTCGTCACCGTGCGACCCTTGTCGTCACCGTGCGACCGTTGTCGTCACGCTTGTGCGACCTTGGTCGTCGACGGGTCGATCCAACCGATATTTCCATCGGGTCGGCGATAGACGATGTTGAGATGGTCGGTTCCCGCGTTGCGGAAGACGAAGACCGGGCTGTCCTTGGTGTCGAGCTCGATGACCGCCGACGCCACCGACATGGTCTTCAGCGTCATGGTTGATTCGGCGACGATGGCCGGCGCGAAATTCTCCGGAATGTCCTCGTCGTCATCGGCAAGCGGCGCCATCACCGTGTAGGCTATGTCGGTCGGTTGGCCGTTGGCGGCGCCCGAATTGTGCGATTTCAGCCGGCGCTTGTAGCGCCTCAGGCGGGTTTCCAGACGGTCCGCCGCCGCCTCGAAGGCAAGCGTCGGATCCTGGGCATCGCCGGTGGCCTGCAGCGAAGCGCCGGAATCCAGCCGGATCATGCAATCCGCCGAATAGCGCGAACCCGATTTGATGACCGTGACATGTCCGGCAAAGCCGCGATCGAAATATTTGCCGATCGCTTCGCCGACACGATCGTTGATGCGTGTCCGAAACGCATCGCCGATGTCCATGTGTTTTCCCGATATGCGCAGATTCATCTGAAAACTGACCTTCCTTGCTCAGGCTTCAAACTGGCCCGAGTTTATACTCGTGATCCGTGCGCACAAGCTTTGCGGCGTCACTTGCGCCGATTTTAAATCCAGACTTTCCGGTTGATCACAAGCCGCCCTTTGACCGTCCCGAGGCCAACGTCGTGACGGACCATCCGCATGCGGGCATCTAGCCCGTCTCATGCGGGCGGGCTTCTAGCCAGTTCACCGCGGCTTGTCAATGAAGTGCTGGCTTGTGGAAAATCGACCCGCCTCAGCGCCCGGCGCTGGCCATCGCACGTTTCTCGCGCCGGCGCTGCACCGAGGAGGGGATATTCATGCCTTCCCGGTACTTGGCGACCGTACGCCTTGCAATGTCGACGCCACTTTCGCGCAACATGTCGACGATTGCATCGTCGGAAAGCACGTCGACGGGCTTCTCCTCGTCGATCAACTGCTTGATGCGGTCACGCACGGCTTCCGAGGAGTGCGCATCGCCGCCGCCCGATGCGGCGATCGAGGCGGTGAAGAAGTAGCGAAGCTCGAACACGCCGCGCGGCGTCAGCATGTATTTATTGGCTGTGACCCGGCTGACGGTCGATTCGTGCATGCCGATGGCGTCGGCCACAGTGCGCAGATTGAGCGGCTTCAGCTGCCGCACGCCATGGACGAGGAAGGCGTCCTGCTGGCGAACGATTTCCGAGGCGACCTTGAGGATGGTCTTTGCCCGCTGGTCGAGGCTGCGCGTCAGCCAGTTGGCGTTCTGCAGGCATTCGGCCAGAAAATCCCTTTCCGCCTGGTTCTTGGCCTGCGGAGAGACCTGGGCGAAATAGATATGGTCGACCAACACCCGCGGCAGCGTTTCGGCATTGAGTTCGACCGTCCAGCTGCCGTCATTGGCCGCGCGCACCTCCACATCGGCGACGATCGCGTCGCTGGCGCCGCCCGAAAACGCCATGCCCGGCCGGGGATCGAGCGCCCGGATTTCGGCCAGCATGTCGAGCAGATCCTCCTCGTCGACACCGCAGATCCGTTTCAATGCGTGAAAATCGCGCCGTGCCAGGAGTTCGAGATTGGCGACCAGCGCCTTCATCGCCGGATCGAGCCGGCTCCGCACGGCAAGCTGCAGCGACAGGCATTCGGCCAGGTCGCGGGCAAACAGGCCGGCCGGCTCGAAGGTCTGACACACCGCCAGCACCTTCGCCACGGCGGCGGCATCCGCACCGAGACGAGCGGCGATCTCGGCCAGATCGGCACGCAGATAGCCGGTCTCGTCAAGGCCGTCGGCGAGGTCGGCGGCGATCAGACGTGCAGCCGGATCGGCGAAGGCTAGCGCTACCTGTTCACCGACATGGTCGCGCAGCGTGATCGCAGCAGTCGCCATGTCGCCGGCGTCAAACCACTCGGATGAGGAACCCGCGCCATTGCCGGAAGCCGATTTCCATTGCGCCGTCAGGTCGGGACCGAGCCGCTCGCTGGTGCCCGGGTCGTCGGGAAACAGGTTTTCCAGCGACGTGTCGAGCTTGTCCGAGATCGCCTCCGCGCTCCACTGCGTCTCGTTTTCGAACCAGTCGCCTTCGCGGGCGGCTTGCGGCTCCGCCTCGATCTTCTGCGCCTGGTCGCTGGCGGCATCGTCCTGCGGCTCGGCGCGCTCCAGCAGCGGATTGCGCTCGATTTCCTCGTCGATGAAATGCTCGAGTTCGACATGGGTGAACTGCAGCAGCCGAATCGACTGCATCAGTTGCGGCGTCATCACCAGCGACTGCGATTGTCGTAGCTGTAGTTTGGCCGCCAACGCCATGGTTCGGTTTCAAACGCCTCGTCTACGCATCCGGACTTCCGGAAAGGAATTTTGCAGCCGGCCATAGAAACTGGCCCGGCTTTTGCTTGTCAAGGCAATTGGTAGCAAAACTCGCTTACCGGAGCGTTATCTCGGAGCAAAATCGAGGAAAAAGCGCCGCGCGAACCGCAAAAATCGTGTCAGGAAACAAATTTCACGCTCAGAGGGTGAAACCCTCGCCGAGGTAAAGTCGCCGCACATCCGGGTTTGCCACCACTTCGTCGGCCCTTCCATGGGTCAGCACCTGGCCGGCATGGATGATGTAGGCGCGGTCGATGAGGCCGAGCGTTTCGCGCACATTGTGATCGGTGATGAGGACGCCGATGCCGCGCGCCGTGAGGTGGCGCACCAGTTGTTGAATATCCGCGACGGCGATCGGATCGATGCCGGCGAAAGGCTCGTCGAGCAGCATGTAGGCCGGACGCGTCGCCAGCGCTCGCGCGATTTCCAAGCGTCGCCGCTCGCCGCCCGAAAGCGACATGGATGGCGCCTTGCGCAGATGGCTGATGTGGAATTCCTCGAGCAGTTCGTCGAGATTGCGCTCGCGCACCTTGCGGTCCTTTTCGACCACTTCCAGCACGGCGCGGATATTCTGCTCGACATTGAGGCCGCGGAAGATCGATGCTTCCTGCGGCAGATAGCCGATGCCGAGGCGTGCACGACGGTACATCGGCATCGACGTGACATCGAAGCCGTCGATCTCGATCGTGCCTTCATCCACCGGCACCAGGCCGGTAACCATATAGAAACAGGTCGTTTTGCCGGCGCCGTTGGGGCCGAGCAGTCCAACTGCCTCTCCGGCGCGCACGCCGATGGTGACGCCGCTGACGACCTTGCGGCCCTTGTAGCTCTTGGTCAGCCCCTTGGCGATCAGGGTTCCCTTGAACTTTCCCGCATCGACGGTCACCGTGGCCGGCGCCGAAAGCTTGCCGGCGGCCCGTCCCGGAAGACGCGCCGTCAGCGACGACAGGCTGGCCATCAGGGGTTCGTCGCTCCCGATTTCGGCGGCGGCGTGATCGACATCTGGACACGTTGCCCAGCGCATGGATCCACCTGAGCCAGCCCGCTTTTCATCTGCACGGTAAGTTTGCAGCCCACCAGAACGTTGTCGTTTTGCGACAGAACGACCTTTTTGCCCGAAAGCACCAGCACCTGGCTCTTCATATCGAAGCTGCCTTGATCGCCGGTCGCGATCTGCGCATCCGACTTGATATAGACCTTGTCGGAGATCTCCAGGTGGTCGATGTTGGCCGAGCCCGTCATCGCCGCACCCGCGGCCTCCGTGCCCTTGGCAGCGGCGTTGGGGTCCTTGACGTAGTAGACCGTCATCTTGCCGGCCTTCATCAATGTCGGCCCCTGGACGACGCTGACATTGCCCGTGAAGATGGCGACACTGTCGGCCTGGCGGACTTCCAGCTTGTCGCTCTCGATCTGGATCGGCTTGTCGCCGGACAGTTTGAGGCCTGATTGACTGGTCGTCTGCGCCCATGACGGCACGAGTCCGAGCAGCAGCAACGCTGAAGTTGCAGCCGCGAGCCGCGTCGAACTACTGAGCCGCATTGGTTTCTCCGCTGTTTCCCTGTGCCGCCTTCAGGGCGGCGGAATCGATGTTGACGCGCACTTTGTTCTCGAAAACCAGAATCTTGCCATTGTCCTGGACCGACATCGTATCCGCCGTGATCCGCGACCCGCCACGGCTGACATCGACGGGATCTCCTGTCTTCATAGTGCCTTTGCCCATGTCGAGGAAGACCGATTTGAACTTGGCCTGCATGCCGTCGGTCGTGGTGATCGTCACGTCGCTGGTCAGGTTCATCGTATTGCCGTCGCGATCGTAGGTGCCGTGCGAGGCCTTGACCGCCGCCACATTGTCGGACGCGATCGGCACCTTGGCGTCGATGCCTTCCAGCTCGATGATACCTTGCGTGCTGACATCCTGAATGGCACGCAGCGCCGTCATCGAATAAGGCTGCTTCTGCTTGGTGAAACCGTTGAGCTTGGGATTGGCCATCACCAGCTTGCCGTTGGAAAAGGCAGTGCCTTCCGCCTGAATCTTCACCGAGACGGGTGCGGCGAGATAGGAATAGACCGGGAAAGCGACCGCTATCAGTGCTGCGGCCACCGGCACGGCAAATTTGAGAACGCGCACGCGGCGCGAATGACGCTGTGCACGGTCGAAAGCATCGCCGCGCGTCCGGCCGTCCGCCGGGGGAGCCAACACCGCCTCGGCGTCGGTCGGTTCAATCGGTCGCGCTAACATTCACTGCTTTCTTCTAACCCTGCCCGCCCTTGGGCACCGCCTATAGGTGGGACGCCGGCGCTTTCAAGCAAGCACAAGCCCACGAAAACTGCAAAAATGTGACAGCCGCCTTTGTACAGACGAAAACGAAGTCCGCACAACTGCGTGTTCTCCATAGCAGAAACAGACACGCGGCGTAAAATTTATCAGCCATCGGTCTCGTCGCCCGACCTGGTGGCGATTGCACGAATATGTGAGCAGACCGACGCCTGGAGAGGGCCCGACCCGGCCCCGTCGACTGCCGACGCGGATAGCCACCTCACGTCCAGGCGCCGACTTGTCTCGCCATGCGCAAAAGAGAACTGCTTCCAGATGGGAGGATCATGGTCTAAAAGCGTCTCCTCCCGCCGACTGAAAGGCTGACCATGGCACTGAGAGCCGACGACCTGATCGACCGCCGCCGTTTGCGGCGCAAGCTGACATTCTGGCGCGTCGTCGCCATAGGCATCATAGCCCTTGGGGTGATTGCGCTTTCAACCTGGTTCTATGGCGACGATTTCGGCGGCTCGACGGTCGACCATATTGCCAAGGTCAAGATCGAAGGCACGATCACCGAGGACGAGGAACTGATCAAGCGGCTGGAAACCATCCGTCTTTCATCGAAGGTGAAAGGCGTGATCCTGTCGATCGATTCGCCTGGCGGCACCACCGTTGGCGGTGAATCGATCTATGAAGAAGTGCGCAAGCTGGCCGCCGACAAGCCGGTGGTGGCGGAAGTCGGCACGCTCGCCGCATCGGCGGGCTATATGATCGCCAGTGCCGCAGATCACATCGTTGCCCGCAAGACCTCGATCGTCGGCTCGATCGGCGTGCTGATCCAGTATCCCGACGTCAGCGGCCTGATGGACAAACTCGGCGTCAAGCTGGAGGAGGTGAAATCCTCGCCGCTGAAAGCCGCGCCCTCTCCCTTCAAGCCGACCAATGACGACGAGCGCGCCATGGTTCGCAAGCTCATCCTCGACAGTTACAACTGGTTCGTCGACATCGTCGCCGAACGCCGCAAGATGAGCCGCGAACAAGCGCTGGTGCTTGCCGACGGCTCGATATTCACCGGTCGCCAGGGCGTTGCCAACGGGCTGATCGACGCCGTCGGTGGCGAGACCGTGGCGGTCGACTGGCTGGCGACCAAGGGCGTCGATGCCAAGCTCAAGGTCGTCGAGTGGAAGGATACCGAACGGCGCAGCGGCTTCCTGTTCTCGAAAGCGATGGCGCAAACGATCGGCAGTGCGCTCGGCCTGCCCGCCTACAGCAGCGACGTCATCCATGAACTCGGAGCCGACCGCTTGTTTCTTGACGGTCTCGTTTCCGTCTGGCACCCTTGAGAAGCCGTTTGGGGCAAGTGAAAAAAGCAAATAAAATCATCCTCATAATTTTGACCGCACTGCTTTCACGGGGACCCGTCTCATGATCAAGTCCGAACTTGTGCAGATTATTGCCACGCGCAATCCGCATCTTTTCCTGCGCGACGTCGAAAACATCGTCGGCGCGATCTTTGATGAAATCACCGACGCCCTTGCCGAAGGCAACCGGGTCGAGTTGCGTGGCTTCGGCGCTTTTTCGGTGAAAAATCGTCCCGCGCGCACCGGACGCAATCCGCGCACCGGCGAATCCGTCGAGGTCGAGGAGAAATGGGTGCCGTTCTTCAAGACCGGCAAGGAACTGCGTGAAAGGCTGAACGGCGGCAAGTAGGCGCGACGTCAGCGCCTGACGGCCTTTCGGACAGGCCAGCTTCCGACGGAAAACATCATGTTCAATCGCTTCATCCTCATCGCGATCTTCGTGCCCCTGGCGATCATCCTGATCGCACTCGCTGTCGCCAACCGCGAACTGGTCGCCTTCACGCTGGACCCGTTCAACCCCGGCAATCCGAAGCTGACCCTGACTTTGCCGCTGTTCATCTTCCTGTTCCTGGCGCTCGCCATCGGCATGATCGTCGGCAGTCTGGCTACGTGGGTCAAACAGGGTCGCTATCGCAAGCTGGCGCGCCAGCGCGGCGTCGAAGCCGAGAACCTGCGCCAGGCGGTCAGCCGTGCGCCGGCGGTATCACAAAGCCAGGCACCGGGGTCCGCCCAAGGGGCAGCATTGCCGAAGCCGACCGCTTGAGCCGCCAATCGGCGGTTTTGTCCTCACGGAGTTTTTCATGCTGACCATTTCGGCCGCAGAGGTCGACCATGCGCTGACCTTTCCCGGACTGGTCGAGACGCTGCGCATGGCGTTTCGCGACGGTGCGGTGCAGCCGGTCAGGCATCATCATACGATCGAGCGGCCCGATGGTGCCGCCTCCACACTGCTTTTGATGCCGGCCTGGACCGATCTCAACGCGGCCGGCACGTCGGCCGGCGGTCACGTCGGCGTCAAGATCGTCACCGTGTCGCCCGACAACAATGCCATCGGCAAGCCCGCGGTGATGGGGCTCTATCTTCTGCTCAACGGCGCCACCGGCGAACCCGAGGCCCTGATCGACGGCCAGCGGCTGACACAATGGCGCACCGCCTGTGCTTCGGCGCTTGCGGCCTCCTATCTCGCCCGCGACGATGCCTCGCGGCTGCTTGTGGTCGGCGCCGGCGCGCTGTCGCCCTTCCTCGCCAAGGCGCACTCGGCCGTGCGGCCCATCAAGACCATCCGCATCTGGAACCGCACCCCGGCCAATGCCGAGAAAGTCGCGGCCGATCTGTGCGCCCAGGGCTTCGCGGCCAGTGCGGCAAGCGATCTCGATACGGAGCTTGGGCAGGCCGACATCGTCTCCTCGGCGACGATCACGACCACGCCGTTGATCAAGGGCGCATTGTTGCGGCCGGGAACCCATGTCGACCTGGTCGGCGGCTTTACGCCGACGATGCGCGAGAGCGATGACGATGCGATCAGGCTTGCCCGCGTCTATGTCGACACCCGCGCCGGCGCCACCAAGGAAGCCGGCGACATCGTCCAACCGCTGGCCTCCGGCGTGCTGAAACCGGAAGCCATCGTCGCCGATCTGCACGAATTGGCGCGCGGCCGGAAGAAGGGCCGCGAGAGCGCCGGTGAGATCACGCTGTTCAAGTCGGTCGGAGCGGCACTCGAGGATCTTGCCGCCGGCATTGCCGTCTACAAGGCGCTCACGGCCTAGTTTACCGTTGCACCCATTTCGGCGCCCATCGCCTCGGCGATCACACGAAAATCGTGATCCCCGATTTCAAAAAGGCCAAAGCGAAGCTGATAACCCCAGTTCGACTTGGCCGCGGTGAAGTCCAGCCTGTCGAGCAGCGGCTTGATCGGCGCTTCCTCGGCCTTGGCCCATGCCACATCGCGGCGGAACGGCGTGAAGCCGGCGCCCATATCGCCCTGATAAGGCTCGCCTTCCCGCACGATGCCTATCGCCGTGAAAGCCTGCAGGCCGTCTTTGTCGCCCAAAACAGTGGTCGGCGAATAGTAGACGACGCCATCACCCGGCTTGACGCGACGCAGCGGTGCCGCCTTGCCGTGGTTGACCTGCATGAAGCCGGCTGTGCGACCACGCCGGACATGCTCGGCCGACGCCACCGCTATCCAATACGCGCTCATTTCTGTTCCCCATTGGCCTGTTCCCCGTCGGACAGCCAGTAGACGCGCAGGCGATGATTATCGGGATCGAGCGCGACAAAAGTACGGCCGAAATCCATGTCGGTCGGCGTCTGCAGGATCTTCAGCCCGCGCCCGGACCAGTCGGCATGGGCGGCATCGACCGCATCGGGCGTATCCAGCGCAAACACGATTTCGGCGCCACCGCCTGACGTGGCGGCTGCCGGCTCCACCGTATGGCGCGACCACAGGCCGAGCTTGAAGCCGGCATCGAGCACGAACAGCACGAAGGTCGGCGAACTTTCGACCGGCTCACGACCGAGCAGCGCGCTGTAGAAGGCACCGCTCTGCTGCGGCTGGTCGACATAGAGGATGACGAAATTCGGGGTGGCCATATCTGCTCTCCAAGGTTCGGTGTTTCGACTTGACGAACATACGATAGGCTACTGTCAGAATATGGCAGCAGTCATCGCGAACCACGCGGCTTGTCGAGCGTCGTTCGCCATTCCTTGAGCAGCGCCTGGCGACGACGCGGATAGCGCGTGTCCATTGCTTGGAGTTCGGCGATGCGATCGGCGCGAAAATGCCGGAAATCCTGCCGCATCTCGCACCACGCCACCACCACCCGCACCTTGTCGAAGAAGCCCAGCGCAAATGGCCAGACGACGCGCTGGGACACGGCCCCGCCGGCATCGCGGTAGAGAAAGCCGAGCTTGCGCTCGTTGCGGATGGCCTGCCGCACCAGACCAAGATCGATGCCCTCGGTGGCCGCGGCAGGAGGCCCGACCAGCAGTGTGCTCGCGTCAAGATCCTCGCGCAGATCGTCGGGCAGCACGGCTGCGATCTTGGCCAACGCGTTGGCGGCGGCGGCCGAGAGACGCTGGTCCGGCTGCCTGGCGACCCAGCGCGAGCCGAGCACAATGGCTTCGATCTCCTCGTCGCTGAACATCAGCGGCGGCAGCATGAAGCCGGGCTTGAGCACATACCCCAACCCCGCCTCACCTTCGATCGGCGCGCCCTGGCCCTGCAGCGTGGCGATGTCGCGGTAGAGCGTGCGGATCGAAACGCCCGTCTCGTCGGCAAGCATGTGCCCGCTCACCGGCCGGCGATGCCGGCGCAAGCACTGTATGAGGTCGAGCAGGCGTTCGGAGCGGGACATCGAGCAGATTTGCCTGTTTCTTTGACATTGGTCCATCGCCGGCAGACATAAACCGGAGAGGCCGACCTGTCGGACTTGGTTGCGAAGCCGGTTGCCCTATGTCAAAAGCGGCCACGCCGTTCGGAGTTGCCCCCGCTTGAAGTCTTTTCGCGACAAACGCCGCGACAACCGTCCACATCCATCCGCCAAGAGTGCGGCGGACGTGTCACGCCCGCGTCCCGGCCAGGCTCCTGCCAGACCGGAAGCGCCACCGCGCGAGCGCCATGAGGCGAAGACGGAAAATCGTTCCGAACCGAACTCGGCGCCGCGCATCCTGGCCCGCCGCGAAGGCGCTCTGCCCGCCGAACATCTTCCCGTGATCCTGGAAGTGGCGCCCAATGCCGATTATGCGCTGCTCGACAGCGGCACCGGCCAGAAGCTCGAACAATATGGCCCCTACCGGATCGTGCGGCCAGAGGGTCAGGCGATCTGGCAAAAGGCATTGCCGGCAAAGGAATGGGAGCGCGCCGACGCCGTCTTCACCGGAGACACCGACGAGGAGGGGATCGGCCGCTGGCGTTTCCCGAAGCTGCCGCTCGGCGAGACCTGGCCGATGAAGCATGACGGCATCGACTATCTCGGCCGTTTCACCTCGTTTCGTCATGTCGGCGTCTTTCCCGAGCAGGCCTCCCACTGGGACCACATGGCCGGGCTGATCGCGGCGGCGAAGCGGCCGGTCAAGGTTCTGAACCTGTTCGGCTATACCGGTCTCGCTTCCTTGGTGGCGGCTCGCGCCGGTGCCGAGGTCACCCATGTCGATGCCTCGAAGAAGGCGATCGGCTGGGCCCGCGAAAACCAGGAGATGGCCGGCCTCGGCAGCAAGCCGATCCGCTGGATCGTCGACGACGCGGTGAAATTCGCCGAGCGCGAGGAGCGCCGCGGCAGCCGCTACGATATCATTCTGTTCGACCCGCCGGCCTATGGCCGTGGCCCCAAGGGCGAGGTCTGGCAATTGTTCGAGGACCTGCCGGATTTGACCGACCTCTGCCGGGCGATCCTGACGCCGAAGCCGCTCGCCGTGGTGCTGACCGCCTACTCGATCCGCGCCTCCTTCTTCGCCATCCACGCCCTGATGCGCGATACCTTTGCCGGTATGGGCGGCAAGGTTGAATCGGGTGAGCTGATCATCCGCGAAAAGTCCGCCGGCCGGGCGCTATCGACCTCATTGTTTTCGCGTTGGGTGGCTGAATGAACGAGCGGCATGCAGGCGCACCCGGCCAGGTGAAGGAGGTCACCAGCCTCGCCAATCCGCTGGTCAAGGACATCAAGGCGCTCGCTCAGAAGAAATTCCGCGACCAGCAGAACGCCTTCATGGCCGAGGGATTGAAGCTGGTCATCGATGCGCTCGATCTCGGCTGGCAGATCAGGACATTGGTTTTCGCCAAGGCCGGGCGCGGCAACGCTGCCGTGGAGAAGGTGGCCGCACGCACGGTTGCGGCAGGCGGCATGGTGCTCGAAGTGTCGGAGAAGGTGCTGGTCGCCATCACCCGTCGCGACAACCCGCAAATGGTGGTCGGCGTCTTTTCGCAAAAATTCCTCGCCCTGAAAGATGTCCGCGCTGACAATGGCGACGTCTGGGTGGCGCTCGACCGGGTGCGCGACCCCGGCAATCTCGGCACCGTCATCCGCACCGTCGATGCCGTCGGCGCCAAAGGCGTCATCCTGGTCGGCGATACCACTGATCCATTCTCCGTGGAGACGGTGCGTGCCACCATGGGTTCGATCTTTGCCGTGCCGGTGGCGAAGGCGACAACCGAGGCTTTCCTCGCCTGGCGAGGCGGGTTTTCAGGCCTCGTCGCCGGAACCCACCTGAAAGGCGCCGTCGACTACCGCTCGGTCGATTTTTCCCGCGGGCCCGTGCTGCTGATGATGGGCAACGAGCAGCAGGGACTGCCCGAAAGCCTGGCTGCGAGTTGCGACAGGCTGCTCAGGATTCCGCAAGCGGGCCGTGCCGATTCGCTCAATCTGGCCGTTGCCACCGGCATCATGCTGTTCGAGATCCGGCGCGGCGCGCTGAAGCTCGAGTCAATCCTGGACCAGCAATGAAGGTTGCCTGCCCGTGAGATCATGGTCTCCCTACGCATTGCTCGTCGTCGCGGCCATCGCGCTCGACCAGTGGATAAAATACCTGGTCGAGGCCGATCTGCCTTTTCAGGAGAAGGTTGATCTGCTGCCCTTCCTGGCGCTGTTTCGCACCTACAATACCGGCATCGCCTTCTCGATGTTCTCGTCCTTCGGCGACACCGGGCTGATCGTCATTTCGCTCGCCGTCGTTGCCTTCGTGCTGTTCCTGGCGACGCGGATCGCGCCGTCCCAGATCCTTGCCCGCACCGGCTTTGCGCTGATCGTCGGCGGCGCGCTCGGCAATCTGATCGACCGCGCCGTCTACGGCCACGTCATCGACTACATCCTGTTCCACACGCCGGTCTGGTCCTTCGCCGTCTTCAACCTTGCCGACGCCTTCATTTCGGTTGGTGCGGCACTGGTCGTCTTCGACGAGCTGTTCGGCTGGCGGCGCGAACCCAAAGCCAGTCCTTCCAAGGATTGACCCCGTGCGGCCATCGCCGCACAGTTCATGTCGTCAAGATCGCGGAGAAAGACATGTCCGAAACCTTCAAAGCCATCCTCGTTTCGCGTGACGCCGAGAAAAAGCAGTCGGTCGCCGTGACCGATCTCACCGAGGCCGACCTGATGGAAGGCGATGTCACCGTCGCGGTCGAGGCAACGACGGTGAACTACAAGGATGGCTTGGCGATCACAGGCAAGGCGCCGGTGATCCGCCGCTGGCCGCTGGTGCCGGGCATCGATTTCGCCGGCACCGTCATTTCGTCCTCGCATCCCGACTGGCGCGCCGGAGACAAGGTCGTGCTGAATGGCTGGGGCGTCGGCGAAACCCATTTCGGTGCCTATGCAGGCCGTGCCCGCGTCAAGGGCGACTGGCTGGTGCCGCTGCCGCAAGGCATCAGCCCGCATGACGCGATGGCCGTCGGCACCGCAGGATATACCGCCATGCTCTGTGTCATGGCACTGGAGCGGCACGGCATCCTGCCCGATCGCGGCCCGGTGGTGGTGACGGGGGCAGCCGGCGGCGTCGGCTCGGTCGCGGTCTCCATCCTGTCCAGCCTCGGCTACCATGTCATTGCTTCCACCGGCCGCAATGCCGAAAGCCCCTTTCTGATGGACCTTGGCGCCGCCGAGGTGATCTCGCGCGAGGAGCTTGCCCAGCCGGCCAAGCCGCTGGCCAAGGAGCGCTGGGCCGGCGGTATTGACGCTGTCGGCAGCCACACGCTGGCCAATGTGCTCTCGATGACCTCCTATGGCGGCGCGGTCGCCGCCTGCGGCCTGGCCGGCGGCATGGACCTGCCGGCCAGCGTCGCGCCCTTCATCCTGCGCGGTGTCTCATTGCTCGGCATCGATTCAGTGATGGCGCCGAAAGCAGTCCGCCTCGAGGCATGGCGCCGCATCGGCACCGACCTCGATCTGCAGAAGCTCGCCAGCCTGTCCAGCACCATCGGGTTCGACGGCATCGTCGATGCCGCGCGCGATATCGTCGAGGGCAAGATCCGCGGCCGCGTCGTCGTGGATATGTGACTCCGCCCAACTGCCGGAAGGGCGGATGCAATCGCCAGATCTGGTGGCAAACCCGCCGCGCCTCGGCAAAAAGCGCTCATCCGCTAAAATTGGAACGATCCGCCGCAATTTTCCATAAGCTCTGTCTGGCAAGAATTTCGCATGATCGCGCAATCCGGCAGCCAACAGGCGGACACTGGCGACGATGTCGATGCGGTGCTCCCGCCGGCGTCGACGCGGCGCTTCGTCGCCGCGCCGCCGCTGGTGCCCGAGCCGGAATTCTCCAGGCGCGAAGGCCTGTCCTTTCTGACATTCGTCGCCATCGTGGTGATGGCCGGGCTGGCGCACCTGACCGGGGCACCGATGTTCATCAGCGTTGCATTGCTCGCAACCGGCCTAGCCGGCCTTGCCATGCATCTGCGCGCCAGGCGGAGCGAACATCGCACCGCCGCCCTTCTTGACGAAACCACGGCCCGCAGCCGCGCCGAGATCGAGACGCTGGCCGACCGCATGTGGGAGATGCAGGAGAGCGATGAGCGCTTTCGTGGCCTGATCGACGCGCTTGGAGATCTCGTCATCCATCGCGACCGCGACGGCTACATCGTCTATGCCAACAAGGTCTTCGCCGATCTCGTCGAGATCGACCAGCGCGATCTTGCCGGCAAGACCCTGGCGGAACTCGGCATCGAGGTCGGCATGGTTCCCGATGCCGCCTTTTCCGACCATGAGTGCCTGAGTTCCACCGATGTCTCTATCAGCACGCCGAGCGGGCAGCGCTGGTTCTCCTGGATCGAACTGTCGGTGCGCGACAAGGACAGTGGCGCGGTTTCGCACCGCGCCATCGCCCGCGACATCACCGCCCGCAAACGCGCCGAGTCCTCGCTGATCACCGCACGCGAACGGGCCGAATATGCCAGCCAGGCCAAATCGCGTTTCCTCGCCACCGTCAGCCATGAAATCCGCACCCCGATGAACGGCATCATGGGCATGGCCAGGTTGCTCGCCGACACCAGCCTGTCGCCGGAGCAGCAGACCTATGTCGGCGCCGTCTCGACCTCAGCCAGCGCATTGCTTGCCCTGATCGAGGATCTTCTCGACTATTCCAAGATCGAAGCCGGGCGTTTCGACCCGGAGCCGCAGCCGATGTCGGTGCGCGAGATCGCCGACAACATCATCGAATTGCTGGCGGCGCGCGCCTTCGCCAAGGATATCGGGCTGGGTTGTCATGTCGAACCCGACGTGCCGCAATTGATCACCGCCGATCCAGGCAAGGTCAGGCAGGTGCTTCTCAACCTCATCGGCAACGCCATCAAGTTCACCGACAGCGGCGGCGTGCTGGTGAGCATTGCACGCGCACGCACCGAAACCAGCGACCGCATATGCTTTACCATCGCCGATACCGGTCCGGGCCTGCATGATGCCGACCTGGAGCGCATTTTCGAGGAGTTCGAGCAGGCCGACGGCACGTCGACACGCACACATGGCGGGGCCGGCCTCGGCCTTGCCATCTCCAGGCGCCTGGTGGCCGCCATGGGTGGCACGATCTCGGTATCCAGCCGGCTCGGCCAGGGATCCGAGTTCGTCTTCGAAGTCCCTGCGACAGCGGCCACCGAAGCGCCGCAGGGCCGCCAGAATGCTCTCTCGGGCAGACGCGTGGTGATCCTGTCGAAGAACGCCGTCGAGGCCGACGCCATCGCCCGCACCATCCGTGCCAACGGTGGCGCGGTCGACATCGCCACCACCGCCGCACAGGCCGCGCCTTTCGCCGCCGGCTGCGACGCGATCCTGGTCGATGCAGCGATGGAGGAAGGCGACGGAAGGCTGCTCAAGCGCCTGCGCCAGAGCGGTTTCTCCGACTGTGAGGCGATCACGCTGATCGCGCCGACAGATCGCGGCATGCTTGGCGAGTTCCGCGCCAGCGGCTACGCAACCTTCCTGGCCAGGCCGGTGCGCGGCGGAACACTTTTGCGTGTACTGTTGAGCAGCCATGCTCCGAGCCTCGGCCCGCCGCAGCCGGAAAAGCGCGGCGCGCCGACACTGCGCGCCGTCGGCAACCGCCAGCGCGGCCTGTCGGTGCTGATCGCCGAGGACAATGACATCAATGCCATGCTGGCCCGCGCCACGCTGCTGAAGGCCGGGCATCGCGTCAGGGTGGTCGGCAACGGCAAGGCGGCCGTCGAGGCTGTCACCGGCGCCGCGCACAAGGACCGCTTCGACGTGGTCTTGATGGATCTGCACATGCCGGTCATGGACGGGCTGGACGCGATTGCCGCCATCCGCCGCCATGAGGAAGAAAGTGCCGTGCGGCCGGTGCCGATCATGGTGCTGTCGGCCGACAGCCAGGAAAAGACCCGCCATGCGGTGTTGGCCCATGGCGCCAGCGGCTTTGTCACCAAGCCGCTCGACCCCGAGGCGCTGGTCAATGCCGTCGAGGGCCAGGTCGTCGCGGCCTGAGCTTTCCACCGCCCGTTCCGCACCGGGCGATCACTTAAACGTAGCCGGTTGATCGTATTCGCCAGCCGACGAAGTATTGCCCACGACGTCGTATCACGGTACTGTCACAATCCTGTTGCACCTACACCGTATCCCCGTGCCAAGAGGGATGGCTCGAAGGAGAATCACTCGTGCATACAGTTATGCCGGAATGTGACACTCGGCCGAACGCCAGCAGCGCCTTGCTTGCCGGACGTAACGTCGATTCCGTCATAAAGGGCGCGGCACTGGGCCGTATAGGCAATCTTGAAGTGCGGCTCGCTCGCAACGAGGCCGAGATCGCGGCCGCGCAGGAAGTGCGCTACCGGGTGTTCTACGACGAACTTGGCGCCAGGAAGGACCTGTTCCAGGCCCATGACCGCCGTGACGCCGACCGGTTCGATCCACTCTGCGACCATCTGCTGGTTTTGGACACCACGCTTTCCGGTCCCGAACATCGCCGTATCGTCGGTACATATAGGCTGCTGCGGCAAGAAATCGCGGCCACGGCCGGCGGTTTCTATTCCGAAGGTGAATTCGAGCTGACCAAGCTCATTGCCCGTCACCCCGGCCAGCGTTTCCTGGAACTCGGCCGCTCCTGCGTCTTGCCGGAATACCGCTCGAAACGCACCATCGAGGCGTTGTGGCAAGGCATCTGGGCCTACATCAACCATTACGAAATCGGTGTGATGACCGGTTGCGCTTCTTTTCACGGCACCGTGCCGGCGGCGCATGCCGAGGCGCTCACCTACCTCGCCCACCACTGCCGCACAAATTCGGCCTGGGACGTGCGCGCGGTCTCCGGGCGCTACTGCTCGATGGACCTGATGCCGATCGAGGCGGTCAATGCCAAGGCGGCGATCGCCGCGATGCCGCCTCTGGTCAAGGGCTATCTGCGCGTCGGCGCCCGCATCGGCGACGGCTGCGTCATCGATCGCGAATTCTCGACGGTCGATGTGTTCGTCGTGATGCCGGTCAAGGAGATCGGCGCACGCTACGTCAACTATTATGGCGGGGAAGCCCAGCGCTTCGCTGCGTGAGGCTAGCGAATAGAAAGTAGCGGGAGCTATCTCGTTCAACCCCTATTCGCTATTCGCTTCCTTTTCACAAAATATCTTCCGGCCGCCTGCCGGGCCGGCTCTTGTAGGACGGAAACGACCAGCCGAATTTGAGCGCGCCGCCACGCACAAGGAACGCCGCAGCAAAACCGGCAAGGTCCGAGGCGAGCGGCGGCAGTCCGGCAAGATCGCCAAGCGTGTAAAGGCCGGCACCTGCAAGGGCCGCCGTGACATAGATTTCGGGCCTGAGCAGCACCGATGGCTCGCCGGCAAGAAGATCGCGCAGAATGCCGCCGAAAGTGGCGGTGAGCACGCCGGTGATGACGGAGACGACCGGCGAACCGGTAATCGCAAGCCCCTTGGCCGCGCCCATCACCGAAAAAGCGGCGAGCCCGATGGCGTCGAGCCAGAGCAGCCATTTCCAGCGCGATTCGACACGATGCGCGCTGAAGAAGACCAGCACCGCAACCGCGGCGCAGACCAGCACATAGCCGGAGTTGGCGACCCAGAAAACCGGCAGGTTGAGGATGACGTCGCGAAGCGTGCCGCCACCTATCCCGGTGACGCTGGCCAGGAACAGGAAGCCGATAATGTCGAGCTGCTTGCGCGAAGCCGCAAGCGCCCCCGTCGCCGCGAAGACGGCGACACCGGCATAGTCGAGAAGCGCGATGGGGTTCATGGCAGGCCAGGGGAGTAAGGGAATAGGGCAGTAGGGCAGTATGTTTAGCACGAAGCCGCACGGAAGGTGCGATTGCCCTTTTCCCTACTGCCCTACTGCCCTACTCCCTTAACTATGCATCTTTCTCAGCCTGCTCGTTTACCGGCCCCGGCTCGACCGGCGCTTCAGCGGCGGCAAACTTCGGACCGCCTTTGGCGACGCCGACCATAGCCGGGCGCAGCACGCGGTCGCCGATCGAATAGCCCGGCTGCACGACCTGGACCACGGTGTTGGCCGGGACGTCCGGATTGGGCACTTCGAACATCGCCTGGTGGAAATTGGGATCGAACTTCTCGCCTTCCGGCGCGAGCTTCTTGACCCCATGCCGTTCCAGCGCCGACAGCATGGCGCGCTCGGTGAGGTCGACGCCTTCGATCAGCGCCTTGAAGCCGGCGTCACCCGATGCCTTGGCCTCGGCGGGAATCGCATCCAGCGCGCGGCGCAGATTGTCCGACACCGAAAGCATGTCGCGGGCGAAATTCGCGACCGCGTAGGTGCGCGCATCGTGAACATCGCGCGCCGTGCGGCGACGCAGGTTTTCCATTTCGGCCGCCACGCGCAGCGCGCGGTCCTTCAGCTCTTCATTTTCCTTCAGCAGCCGGACAAGGGCTTCATAGTCGCCGTCGGTGCTGCCTTCCGTGCGCTCGGCTGCGGGCTCGGTCGCCTCGACTTCATCGGGCGCGCGTTCGTCTTTTGCCTGGTCGCTCATCGCCGTTTCCCGTCAATCTCGAATGATGTGGATTTTGTGCCCGATATCGATGTTTGGCAGCCAAAAATCAAGGGGTAAGCGATTATGGAAGCCACCGGCCAAGGCCGGACAATGGCAGGCAAGGCATTTCGATTTTAATTCAAATTTTACCTTAACTGCCGGCTTTGCTTGCCCCACAGGCAGGATGGGGGAACCATTCCCTTGCTGGAGGAGTTTCGAAGCCGACACAGGATTTTGAGACGATGACCCGCAACACGGGCGAAAAGGCAGAAGGGCTGGCCATCGAGGTCAGGCGCCAGTTGGGTGCCGAGGCGGTGACCCGCTTTCTACGCACCTTGCCGGCCTTCCGCACCGAGGCCGACATTCCCGACCGGCTCCGAGAACTGCTCGACCGCCTCGATGGGGCGGAGCGCGGTGACATCGGCTGGCGCCGGCGGTAACGCAACAATCAATCTTGGCAGCAAACCTCCTATCGGCAATAGCCGGGGAGAGCCGAACCATCTAAGGATAGATGTGTTGTGGTTCAAAATGGAGGACGTAGTGCGCAAGGTTTCGATCACCTCATCGCTGATGGCGCTTGTCGGCCTCGGCGCCATCACCTTGGCGGCTTTTCCGGCACAAGCAGACAATCTGCAGCTGCAATTGGGCAAACATGGCCCGCGGCTGAAGCTCATGGAAGATTGCGACCCCGCCTATGACGATTGCGAAGGCCCCCGTCGCGACGACCGGCGCGACCGCCGTCAACGAGGCTGCACGGAGGACCGGGCCCTCGACAAGGCAGACCGAATGGGCATCCGCCGCGCAAGGATAGAGTCCGTCGGCCGCCGGGAGATCACAGTCCGCGGCAGACAGGGTGGCGACCGCGTGCGCGTGACTTTTGGCACCGAGCGCGGCTGTCCCATCCTCGATCGCGAATAGCGATCGACCTCAGCGGAAAACCGACGCTCAGAATCATCAGCAGGTCGAACCGGCGGTTGGCTGGCTCGACCGCCGGGCCACGCGACAATTACGCACAGTAATTTTGCGTGATGTCGCCTTGCGGCGGCGAGGCACCCCGCCTATGCTTCCTGATGAACATGATTTCCCCTGAGACGGTCGCCAACAGCAAGCGCGCCTGGCTGAAGATTCTCGCCCGCTACAAGAAGCCTGACAGGCGGCGCAGCACCGTCGAACTCGCCATCACTCTCATTCCATTCGCCATGCTCTGGGGCCTGTCCTCGGCGGCCTATGCCTATGGCCATTGGTGGGGACTGATCCTCATCCTTCCCGCGGCCGGGTTTCTGGTGCGCATCTTCATGATCCAGCACGATTGCGGCCACGGCTCCTTCTTCGCCAATCGCTACGCGGACGACTGGATCGGCCGCGCGCTCGGCATCCTGACGCTGACGCCCTACGATTGCTGGCGGCGCGCCCACGCGACCCACCACGCCAGCGCCGGCAATCTTGACGAACGCGGCATGGGCGACATCCGGACGCTGACCGTTGCAGAATACCGGCAGATGTCGTGGCGAGGCCGCCTTGCCTATCGTCTCTATCGCCACCCGCTGGTGATGTTCGGGCTCGGTCCGATCTGGCTGTTCATCTTCGAGCAAAGGCTGCCCGTCGGCATGATGCGCGGCGGCCTGACCCCTTGGGTGTCGTCGATGACCACCAATCTTGGCATCGCGGTCGCAGCAGCCATCCTCATTTGGTTCGTCGGTCCCGGCGCGTTCCTGGTGGTCCACCTGCCGATCGTCATCCTCGCCGGTTCGGCCGGCATCTGGCTGTTCTATGTCCAGCACCAGTTCGAGGAAACGGAATGGGCGAAGGATGTCGACTGGGAATTCCAGCACGCCGCCTTGCACGGATCGTCCTATTACGACCTCCCGCCGGTGCTGAACTGGTTCACCGGCAACATCGGTGTCCATCACGTCCATCACCTCTCCGCCAAGGTGCCGTGCTACCGGTTGCAGGAAGTGCTGCGGGATTATCCCGAGCTGCGCGACATCGGCCGTGTCACGCTGCTGGAAAGCCTGCGCTGCGTTAAACTGGCGTTGTGGGACGAGAACCGCCGCAAGCTGGTGTCGTTCCGCGAGGCACGGGCGGCGGCTTAAGCAATTCCAGCAGAAGTGGTGAACGGTTTCCAGGGAAAGCGCGTAGCGTTTTCCCTGGGGCAATTGCGTCAAACCAAGAAAAGTAAAACGACCGCCAGTCTATAGGCACCGCGCCTGGAGCTCCTATCAGGCAGCCCTGATCATGTCGGCGGCCTTTTCGGCGATCATGATGGTTGGCGCATTGGTGTTGCCACCAATCAGTGTCGGCATCACCGAGGCGTCCACGACACGCAAGGCTTCAAGCCCGCGCACCTTGAGTTGCGGATCGACCACCGCCATCTCGTCGACGCCCATCCGACAGGAGCCGACCGGGTGATAGACCGTGTCGGCGCGGGTACGGATATGGGTCATCAGATCGGCATCGCTTGGCTCGCCGGCGATGTGCATTTCCTTGTGCCGGTAGCGCGTCAGCGCCGGTGAAGCCAGCACCTGCCGGGTGATCCTCACGCCTTTCAACAGCAGCTCCGCATCGCGCTGGTCGCTGAGAAAGCGCGGATCGATGCGCGGCGCGGCAAGTGGATCGGCGCTGGCCAGCCCAACCTCGCCACGCGAGTGCGGCCGCAATATGCAGACATGACAGGAGAAGCCGAAGCCGTAGTGCAGCGTGCGCGCATGGTTTTCGACCAGCCCGATGACGAATTGCAGCTGCAGGTCAGGGCGCTCAAGCGCCGGGTCGGATTTGACGAAAGCGCCGCTCTCGGCCGCCGGCGAGGCGATCAGCCCGGTCCCATCCCGCCGCCACTGCGCGATATGCCGTAGGAAACCCAACGCGCCGCGCGGGCTCATGCCAAGCATATCGGTGTCCTTCGATCTCCAGCCGACGATGAAATCGAGGTGGTCCTGCAGGTTCTTGCCGACGCCCGGCAATTCGTGGACGACGGGAACGCCATGCACGGCAAGTTCGGCCGCCGGGCCGATACCCGACAGCAACAGAAACTGCGGCGAACCGAAGGCACCGCCACACAGGATCACCTCGCACGACGCCTGCGCCACTGCCTCGCCTTTGCGTGTCCGGTAGCGGATACCGGTGGCCCGCTTGCCGTCAAGGACGATGCCTGTGGCGTGCGCCCGCGTGATCACGGTCAGATTGGTCCGCTGCATCACCGGATGGAGATAGGCGGCGGCAGTCGAACAGCGCTCGCCATTACGGGCGCCACCGGCAAATTGGGTCACCTGGAAATAGCCGGCGCCCTCTTGTTCCGGTCCGTTGAAATCGTCCAAGGCGCGAATCTGGTTTTCGGCACAAGCCTCTATGAAGGCCTTGGCGATTGGCCTCGGCGAGCGCTGGTTCGACACTTTCAACGGGCCGTCCCCGCCATGCAGGGCATCAGTGCCGCGCTCATTGCCTTCGGCGCGCCGGAAATAGGGCAGAACCTCATCCCATGACCAGCCCTCACAGCCCAGATCGGCCCATTCGTCATAGTCGCTGCGATGGCCCCTGACATAGAGCATCGCATTGATGGCGCTGGAGCCGCCCAGCGCCTTGCCGCGCGGCTGGTAGCCCTTGCGGCCGCCAAGACCTTGCTGCGGCACGGTTTCGAAGGCCCAATTGTTGATCCTGGGCCGGCCGGAAAGCATACCGATAATGCCAGCCGGAGCGCGGATCAGCATATCCCTGCCCTCGCCGCCAGCTTCGATCAGGCAGACCGTTTTCGAGGGGTCTTCCGAAAGCCGTGCGGCAAGCGCACAGCCGGCGGACCCACCGCCGGCTATGACATAGTCGTAACGCATGAAGACCCTCCCCGATCATTCCGGATTTTCCATCCGGAAGCTCAAGAGAAGGCTTGAACAGGGGGCGTTGTAAAGACGCGCGGAATTACCGCAACGTCAGCCGCTGCGAACGCGCCGCCAGGAGTATTTCGGGCCTTTTGGTTCCGGCACGGCGGCTGGCTGGTAGTAGAGCCCCAATCCGCCGGTGCGGCCCTCCTCCAGGCGCTTCAACAGCACGGGGTTCGATATCTCGAACTCGTCGAAGCCCAGCCGCAGCATATGCGGCAGTTGGTCGACCAGCACCTGGCCGGTAGCGCGAACGGCACCTTCGAAATGGTAGCGGCCGCGCAGCAGCTCTCCCTTGGAGAAGGAGCGGCCGTCGCTGAAGGCCGGAAAGGCCAGCGCCACCAGCGACAGCTGGTCGAGCAGGTCGGCGACCTTCTCGAGCTGATCACCCGGCTGCAGCAGGACGCCGAGCCGTTCCTTGGCCGAGCGGCGCACCTCCGGATCGAGATCGAGGAAGACTTGCAACGGCAGGATGAAGCGGCCGTTGCCGGACAGCGCATCGGCGCTTTCGGCATGCGTCCACTCATCCTCCTGAAAACCCGCAGGGGTCCAGAGCCGGGTCTCCGGTGTCGTCGGTTCAGTCATCAAAAAGTTCCTAAACAGTCAAACGAAACCAAGGATGTGTTGAGATTCAGGTCAGGCTGCGCCGAAAATGGCGGCTTCCGAGAACCGGAGCGGAGCATACTTGAAGTACGTGAGCACCGGAAGCGCAGGAAGCCGCCGTTTGCAGGCCAGCCTTACCTGAATATCAGCATATCCTAAAGGGATGCGTCGGTCAGCGACTTCTCCAGCCCCGACAGGTGAATGCCGCACTCGGTCTTGGCATGACCGGCCCAGCGGCCGCTGCGCGCGTCCTCGCCCGGCTGCACCGGCTGCGTGCACGGGAAGCAGCCGATCGACAGATAGCCATAAGCGACCAGCGGATTTTCGCGCAGCGCATGCGCGCGCATATAGTCGGCCTGGTCCGATGTCGTCCAATGCGCCAGCGGATTGATGCGGATGCGCGGACCGACCGCCTCGAACACCGGCAGCGCTGCCCGCGTCGCGGCCTGAAAACGCTTGCGGCCAGTGAGCCAGGCACGAAATGGCGCGACACCGCGCGCCAGCGGCTCCACCTTGCGCACGTCGCAGCAGGCATCGGTATCGCTTTGGTGCAGATTGCCCGTCGGATCGATCCGTTCGAGTGCTGCTTCCTCGGGTTTGATCACCCTTATGTTGGTCAGCCCGAAATCGGCGGCGAGCGCATCGCGATAGCCGAGCGTCTCCTCGAAATGCTTGCCGGTGTCGAGGAAGATGACCGGCAGCGTCCGGTCGATCTTGGCGATCATGTGCAGCAGCACAGCCGAATCCGCGCCGAACGACGACACCGCCGCGATCTCGTCGAGGAACAGTTCGCGGGCCGAGCGTTCGATGATCTCGAGCGGCTTCAGATGACCATAGAGCGCATCGAGCCCTGCCGCTTTGGCGGCGATGCCGTCATCGACGTCTCCAATACGGTCAAGCGGCCTTGGCTTCGCCAGCATAGAGCGCCTCCTTGAACGGCGCGGGACCGACTCGGCGGTAGGCGTCGATGAATTTCTCTTGTGGGTCGAGCCGAAGGCCGAGATAGGTCTCGACGATCTGTTCGATGGCGTCGGTGATCTCTTCCGAAGAGAAGCCGCGGCCGATGATCTCGCCGACCGAGGTGTTCTCGTCGGCCGAGCCGCCCAGCGTCACCTGATAGAGTTCGGAGCCCTTCTTCTCGACGCCGAGGATGCCGATGTGGCCGACATGGTGATGACCGCAGGCGTTGATGCAGCCGGAGATCTTCAGCTTCAGTTCGCCGATCTCGCGCTGCCGCTCAAGCGAGGCGAAGCGGCGCGAGATTTCCTGCGCGATTGGGATCGAGCGCGCCGTGGCCAGCGCGCAGTAGTCGAGGCCCGGGCAAGCGATGATGTCCGATATCAGGTTGGAATTGGCCGTCGCCAGGCCGATGCCGACCAGCGCATCATAGACCGCCTTGAGGTCGGCGCGGGCCACATGCGGCAGGATCAGGTTCTGCTCATGGCTGACACGCAGCTCGTCAAAGCCATATGTCTCGGCGATGCCGGCGATTGCGTCCATCTGGCTGTCCGAGGCGTCGCCAGGCACCTCGCCGATGCCCTTCAGCGAGATCGTCACAGCCGCATAATCGGGATGGCGGTGCGTCACGACATTCTGGTCGAGCCACTCCGAGAACCCCTTGGAATCGAGCCGCGCCAGCTTGACCGCCTGGTCGCCTTCCGGCCGCTCAGCGAGTGCCGGTGGCGCGAAATAGGCCTCGATGGCGCGGATATCGGCTTCCGGCAGCTTCAGCTGGGCGTCTTTCAACTCTTGCCACTCGGCCTCGATTTGGCGGGTGATCTCCTCGACCCCGGTCTCATGGACGAGGATCTTGATGCGCGCCTTGTACTTGTTGTCGCGGCGGCCATAGAGGTTGTAAACGCGCAGGATCGCCGTGCAGTAGGACAAAAGGTCGGCTTCCGGCAGGAAGTCGCGGATTTTGCGGGCAACCATTGGCGTGCGGCCCTGGCCGCCGCCGATATAGACGGCGAAACCGAGTTCGCCGGCGGCGTTCTTCCTCAGGTGCAGGCCGATGTCGTGGGTCTGGATGGCGGCGCGGTCGCGCTCGGCCCCCGTCACCGCGATCTTGAATTTGCGCGGCAGGAACGAGAATTCCGGATGCACCGATGACCACTGGCGCAGGATTTCCGCGTAGGGACGCGGATCGGCGACCTCGTCGGCGGCAGCGCCGGCGAAGTGGTCGGCGGTGACGTTGCGAATGCAATTGCCGCTGGTCTGGATGGCGTGCATCTCGACGCTTGCGAGATCGGCCAGGATCGCCGGAATGTCCGACAGCGCCGGCCAGTTGAACTGGATGTTCTGGCGCGTGGTGAAATGGCCGTAGCCCTTGTCGTATTTGCGGGCGATGTGGCCGAGCATGCGCAGCTGCTTGCCGTTCAGCGTGCCATAGGGCACCGCGATGCGCAGCATGTAGGCATGCAGCTGCAGATAGACGCCGTTCATCAGCCTCAATGGCCGGAACTGGTCCTCGGTGATCTCGCCGGCAAGACGGCGCTGCACCTGGTCGCTGAACTCGGCGACGCGGGCCTGGACAAAATCGTGGTCGAACTCATCGTAACGGTACATGCTTGGTCTTTCAGGGCGCGTCCGCCCATGCCTGGTGTCTTGGTTATGCTGCCCGCGCAGCCTGCTTGCCGAGATCGTTGCGGATGGTCGGGCCGGCGGCGCGGATCTTCTCGCGCAGCCGCACCGGTTGGACGACGCCGTTGACGACTTCGGCGTCGATCAAATTGACGTCGACCACTTCGTTGGCGGCATAGGCCTTGGCGCCGATCGCCTCGAGCCTGTCATCGGCTGCCTTGTCATGGGCGAGGTCGGCATGATCCACCGTCTCGGCCCAGCCGCCATCGGCGTACCAGACGGCGATGCCGTCGGTGAGGCGGTTGGCGGTCAGTATCTTCATTGCTGAACTCCTTCGGCGACCGAACTGGACGCGCCTTCATGCCTGTGTGCCGCCAGCGGCTCGGACCGTTCAAAGTTGGCGCCGGCGACCGCATCGCCGATGATGGTCATGACTGGGCCGGAAAGATCGGCGCGCGCTTCCAGCGACGGCAGGTCGGCAAGCGTGCCGTGGAAGCGCCGCCGGTTGGCGAGGCTGGCATTCTCGACCACGGCCACCGCAGTGTCCGGCGACAGGCCGGCCTCGATCAGCCGTCCGGCAACCTCGGCCGCCACCGAGCGGCCCATATAGACGGCGACGGTAGCGCCGGAAATCGCGAGCTTGGCCCAGTCGGGCAGCGAATTGCCCTTGAGGTCGTGGCCGGTGGTGAACACCATCGACGAGGAGACACCGCGCAAGGTCAGCGGCAGTTCGAAATCGGCGGCGGCGGCAAAGGCCGCGGTGACGCCCGGGACCACCTCATAGGCGATGCCGGCGTCGCGAAGTGCCGCCATCTCTTCGCCGGCCCGGCCGAACACCAGCGGATCGCCAGACTTCAGCCGCACGACACGCTTGCCTTCACGGCCAAGCTCGACCAGCAGCGCATTGATCTCAGCCTGGCTCTTGGTGTGGCAGCCCTTGCGCTTTCCGACCGGCAGGCGCTCGGCATCGCGGCGACCCATGGCAACGACCGCCTCGGGCACAAGGGCGTCATGGACGATGACATCGGCTTCCATCAGCAGACGATGGGCTCGCAAGGTCAATAGATCCTCGGCGCCCGGACCGGCGCCAACCAGCGCGATGTGACCGCAAGCGGGCGTGTTCGACAGCAGAAGATCGACGGCGGCGTCATGCGCCTGCGAAAGCTGGCCGGCTTCAGCCGCGCGCGCAGGAGCGCCAGCGAAGAAATCATTCCAGAAGCGGCGGCGGGCATTGCCTCTCGGCAGCAGCTTCTCGGCAGCCCCGCGAAACGAAGCCGCAAGAATTGCCAGCGGCCCGAGCGACGGCGACAGCATGCGGTCGATGCGGCCGCGCAACATTTGGGCAAGCACCGGGCCTGCACCCTCGGTGCCGATGGCGATGGCCACCGGCGCGCGGTTGACCAGCGCCGGGGTGAAGAAATCGCAAAGCTCAGGCCGATCGACGGCATTGACCGGAATGCCTAGGCGGCGCGCATCCGCGGCCACCCGGCGGTCGAGTTCCTCGTCGCCGCTGGCGGCAAACACCATGACCGCGCCTTCGAGCTGCGACGCCTCGTAAGCCGCGGCAAAATGAGTCGCGCCGGCCTGGGCGACGAAGGCGAGCAGGTCGGGCTCGGCGTGTTCCGCGACGATCCGCAGGAGCGCGCTCGACTGTCCGATCAGCCGCGCCTTGGCCAGCGCCTCTTCGCCGCCCCCGACGATGGCCACAGCTTCGCCCTCAACCCGCATGAACACGGGGAAGGCGTTGAGCTTGGGAGCAGTGTGCGACATGGACGCGAGCGGAATCCTCAATGAGCTTGCAGTTCTACGCGCGAGCGCGAGAAACCAGAAGGAACGCACTCGCGCATCCCTTATCGGGATGCAATTGCTTTTCTGAAAGCATCCCGGCCAAGAGAAAAATATTTCTCATTTACAGATAGAGCGGATTCAAGCTTCTGTCGCAGGCCTTGATTTGTGGCTCTTTTAGCGCCCGGCGAGAAAAGCCGCAAAACTGTTTTTTCTAAATTCTACCAAGTTAGTAGATTAAAGTCGCGACCTCGGGATAGCCAGAATGTCCAACGCCGACGTGGCTGCCGACTGGAACATTACCGGCTCGAGGTGCGTTCTCAAAAGGCCCGTCATGTCGGATCGAAATCCGGCTGCGGAATGCCAACTAAAGGTCGCCACGCGGCTAAAAAGGAGCCCTGTCATCATGAACACAATCATACTCAAGCACGGTATCTGGGTGATCGTGGCCGATGGCGAGAAGGCGCTTTTCCTCAGGAACGCCGGTGACAACAAATATCCGAATCTCGAGGTGGTGCAGGAAATGCAGCAGGACAACCCGCCCACCCGCGAGCAAGGCAGTGACAGCCCCGGCCGATACAGTGATGGTCCCTCCGTACACCGCAGCGCAGTCGAGGATACGGACTGGCACCGCATCGGCAAGGAGCGTTTTGCCGATGAAATCGCCGCCCGGCTCTACAAGCTCGCGCATGACGGCGAGTTCAGCGAGATCGTGCTCGTCGCGCCGCCGGTGGTGCTTGGGACAATGCGCAAAAAGCTGCACAAGGAGGTCGGGGACAAGGTGACCGCCGAAATTCCCAAGACATTGACCAACCATGCCATACCGGAAATCGAGGCCTTGCTGCGGGCAGCCTGATCATCGATCGGCCCTGACGAATCGAGACGAATAGCTCCGCACAAATTCCGATCCGGCCGGCAGCTTTCTCAGCTGCCGGTCAAATTTTCGCGGCAGCGCCGTCGATTTCACGGCTTTGCGGGTTGCATCGCCGACATACCATCCACCATATTGCAAACAGGCGGCGGCCTTGGGCGGCGCTCATCCAACATCGCTGACTTGAAAGGCGCTCCATAGACAATGCCGCATGACACGCCCCTTATCGCCACCATCGTCGCCGGTCTGGGGCTGGCTTTCGTCTTCGGGGCTCTCGCCAACCGCTTCCGCATTCCGCCCCTGGTCGGTTATCTCATAGCCGGCGTGCTGGTCGGGCCGAACACGCCCGGCTTCGTCGCCGATGCCGGGCTTGCCAACGAACTGGCCGAAATCGGCGTCATCTTGCTGATGTTCGGCGTCGGGCTGCACTTCTCGCTCAAGGATCTGCTGTCGGTGCGTGCCATCGCCGTGCCGGGCGCCATCGTCCAGATCGGCTTTGCCACCGCGCTTGGCGCTGGTCTTGCCTGGATGCTCGGCTGGTCGATGGGCGCGGGGCTGGTGTTCGGCCTGGCGTTGTCGGTCGCCTCGACCGTGGTGCTGCTGCGTGCCCTGCAGGAACGGCGGATGATCGAGACCGAGCGCGGCCGCATCGCCGTCGGCTGGCTGATCGTCGAGGATCTGGCCATGGTGCTGGCGCTGGTGCTGCTGCCGGCGCTCGCTGGCGTGCTCGGCGGCCAGGAGCAGGCCGACGCCCATGCCAGCGGCCTGCTGTCGCTGCCGGCCAGCTACGGCATCTGGGGCGTCGTCGGCATCACGCTGGCCAAGGTCGCCGCCTTCGTCATCGTCATGCTGGTGGTCGGCCGCCGGGTCATTCCCTGGATCCTGCACTATGTCGCCCATACCGGCTCGCGCGAACTGTTCCGGCTGGCGGTTCTGGCCATCGCGCTCGGCGTCGCCTTCGGTGCGGCCAAACTGTTCGGTGTCTCGCTGGCGCTGGGCGCCTTCTTCGCCGGCATGATCATGAGCGAATCCGAACTCAGCCACCGCGCGGCGGAAGAATCGCTGCCGCTGCGCGATGCCTTCTCCGTGCTGTTCTTCGTCTCGGTCGGCATGCTGTTCGACCCGTTCAGCCTGATCAGCAATGGTTGGCCAATCCTGGCGACGCTCGCCATCATCGTCATCGGCAAATCACTGGCCGCGTTCGCCATCGTTGTTGCCTTCGGCTATCCCATCGCCACGGCGCTGATAATCTCGGCAAGCCTCGCCCAGATCGGCGAGTTCTCCTTCATCCTGGCTGAACTCGGCGTCGGGCTGAAGCTGCTGCCGGAACAGGGCCGCGACCTCATTCTGGCCGGTGCGATCCTGTCGATTGTCCTCAACCCGCTGATGTTCCTGGCCATCGACTGGATGAAGCCGTGGCTGGAACGGCGCGCCGCCAGGACGGCACCACCGGTCGAGGCAAAACCGGTTGGTCCGGCGACGGAGCCGGGCCAGGTGGCCTCTGTCGCGGCAGCGGCGAAAAAGGAGGACGGGCCGCCGCCAAAGACGGCACTCACCGGCCATGCCATCCTGATCGGCTACGGCCGTGTCGGTGGCCTGGTCGGCTCGGCCCTGAAAGGCGCGGCAATGCCCTTCCTGGTCATCGAGGACGCCGACAAGACGCTGGCGAAGCTGAAAGCGGACAGCGTCGAGACCGTCGCCGGCAATGCGGCCAATGCCGAAGTGTTCGCCGCCGCCAACCCCGAGGGCGCCAGCCGGCTGATCCTTGCGATCCCCAATGCCTTCGAAGCCGGCCAGATCGTGCTCCGCGCCCGCGCCGCCAATCCCGCTATCAACGTCATCGCCCGTGCCCATTCCGATGCCGAGGTCGAACATCTCAAGGGTTTGGGCGCCGATACGGTGATCATGGGCGAGCGCGAGATTGCGCGCGGGATTGTGGAAGAAGTTCTCGGTTCCAAACCGGAGTTGAGGCGCGAAACCGCCGAGCCGTCGGTGGCCTGAGTCCCAAAGCCCAAGCTGCACTCTCGCACGCTGGCAACGTGATCGGCTCGACCACCCTTTCAAGCGAGCATCACGCCACGAATGCAGAGCCGCCATTTTGCGCGATACCGCTGAGGTATTTGGCCGGCGGCTTCCCAAGCGCCTTCTTGAACATGGTGATGAAGGCCGTAACGGAACCATAGCCGAGATCGCCCGAGACCTGCTGGACACTCTTGCCGGAAGCCAGTTCCCGAATTGCAACGATCAAGTGCAATTGCTGGCGCCAGCGCCCGAAACTCAGCCCCGTCTCCTTTGCCACAAGGCGGGCGAGGCTGCTCTCGCTGAGCGCGATGCGGTTGGCCCATTCCGCCAGTGTGCTGCGGTCGGCAGGGTCTTGCGCCAACGCTTCGGCGATCCTGTTCAAGCGTGGCTCGGACGAGATCGGCAGGTGCAATTGCTGGACAGGCATGCGTGGCAATTCGGTGAGCAGCATCTTGGTCAAGAGTTCGCCCCTCGCCCCGTCACCCTCCACCCGATCGGAAAGCTCGATGATCAATTCGCGCAGCAGGGGCGAGATTGAAAACGTGCAGCACCGCTCCGGCAGATCGGCGGCTCCCGGCTCTATGTAGACGAAAAAAATCCGGGCGTTGGCGGTTGCGACATTGCTGTGCTCCATGCCGCCGGGGATCCACACCCCGCAATGCGGCGGCACCATCCATAGACCGCTTGGAACGCGGCATGTGACGCCGCCGCCGAGTGCGAAGACGAGTTGGCCTTTGCGGTGCCGATGGGCGGGGACTTCCGCTCTGGTGTCGGGGATGTCGACGCGCACGGCAATCGCCGGCGCGGCAGGGTCATCCACATCGAGATCGAGCCAGGGGTAGCTGAGGGGTTGTCTCATGGTTGACTGTTATTAGCGATTAAACGCCATGATAGCTAAATTCTTTAACAGCGAAAGTCGATAAGCTCCGGCTCGTACTCAGCTTGCCGTGCTTTCCACAGCAAGCTGGCACCGACAAGCCAGCAACAAGGTACGCCATGCTCGCCCTGGTCATCTCTCCCGAAAGCGCGACCGGGTTGAGGCTCGCCGACATCGCCGAGCCTCAACCGGCTTCGAACGAAGCGCTTGTCTCTGTCCACGCAACTTCGTTGAACCGGGGCGAACTGCGCCTGCTTGCCATACGCCCCGAGGGCTGGATACCCGGCCAGGACATCGCGGGGATTGTCGAACGAAGAGCAGCCGATGGTTCCGGGCCAGCCGTCGGCGCCCGGGTTGTTGCTTTGGTCGACGAGGCCGGTTGGGCCGAACGCATCGCAGTCCCAATCGACCGTCTCGCCGTCCTGCCGGATGACGTCAGTTTCGTTTCCGCAGCCACACTTCCTGTCGCCGGTACGACGGCACTAAGGACTCTACGCCATGGCGGCGACCTCGCCGGCCAGCAGGTCTTGATCACCGGTGCAAGCGGAGCGGTCGGCCGTTTTCAGATCCAGATCGCCCGCGAGCAAGGCGCCTCGGTGACGGCAATCGCCGCGGCCCGGCACGCCGACGATCTCCGCGGCCTCGGAGCCCGGCAGGTTGTCGAAGCGATCGATCTGGCCGAGGGGCCGTTCTCGCTGATCACCGAGTCGGTCGGCGGCCAAAGCCTCGCACGCGCGATCGAACGTATCGCACCTGGCGGGACCATCGTCATGTTCGGTTCGAGCAGCGGCGAGCTGACGCCCGTCGGATTCCGCCAGTTCGTTCCGGATCATGAAGGGGCAAGGCTTCAGACTTTTGCGTACTACACGTCTGGTCCAGGCATCGGCGAGGACATCGCCTCACTGCTCGCTCTGGTCGCAGCCGGCCGGCTCGAAACGCGCGTGGCCTTGACGGCGCCGTGGACAGACGTCGCTCAAGCGCTGGACGCACTGCGACAGCGCAGCTTCAGCGGCAAGGCTGTTCTCACCATAACAGGATGAGCATCCTGTTTTGTCACACGTGCTGGCCGCCATTGATGTGGATTTCCGAGCCAGTCACATACGACGCCTGCTGCGAGCACAGGAAAAAGATGATGTCGGCGACTTCGGCCGTGGTGCCAAGGCGCCTGAGAGGAATGGTCTCGACGATCTTGTCCGTGCCCGGCGACAGGATCGCGGTATCGATTTCGCCCGGCGCAATCGCGTTGACGCGGATGCCGTGCGGACCGAAATCATGCGCCATCTCGCGCGTCAGCGAGCCGAGTGCCGCCTTCGATGTCGCGTAGGCCGTGCCGGCGAAAGGATGCACGCGGGTTCCGGCGATCGAGGTTACGTTGACGATCGAGCCCTTGGCCGCCGCCAGTTCCTTGAACAGCCCGCGCGCCAGCATGATCGGCGCGAAGAAATTGACCTGGAACACGTCGCGCCAGACATGCATCGGCGTGTCGATCGAATTCATGCGGCTGTTGCCGTCCTTGAGCTTCGGCGAAATGCCGGCATTGTTGACCAGCGCATGCAACTGGCCGCCATGCGCTTCCAGCCGGTGGCGAATTTCGGAGACGGCGATGCCGACATCCTCCTGATCGGCGAGATCGACCTTGATGTGGTCTTCCGGCCCGGCCGGCCACGGGCAGTCCTCGGCGAAAGCCTGCCTGGAGCAGGTGATGACGCGCCAGCCCTCGCGCGAAAAACGCTTGACGGTGGCGTGGCCGATGCCGCGGCTAGCGCCGGTCAGCACGATGGTTTTTCGGGTGTCGAGCTCAGTCATTTCAGGTCTCCAGCCGGCAGATGTAGCCGAACGCCGCCGAGGTGGCGAGAGGCCGAAATGTCACCATTCACCTCAAAGGAGGAACCGGGAAGCCGGCTCGCCGTTGGTCCATGAATGCGGAAAGGGCGCGGGGTTCTGAATCAATCTATCAGGACAAAGCCATGACACAGACAGCACCCCTCGACATCGCCACCGCCTTCACCAGGGCCTGGACGGGCCACGACCTCGAAAAGGCAGCATCCTATGTCGCTGACGACGTCATCTTTGATGGGCCGATGCAGCAATCGACCGGCAAGAAACCCTATCTCGAGGGCCTGACCAAACTTTCACAGGATGTGACCGGTGTGCGCATGATCGCGGCCTTCGGAGACGATCACCAGGCGCTGCTTATGTATGACTTGATGACAAAGTCGTCCGGCGCGCTTTCCTGCGCCAAGCACCTCACCATCAGCGACGGCAAGATTCACAGCGACAAACTGACCTTTGACAGCAAGAAACTGGGCAGCGCCAAACCAAAGGCGAATTAGCGGGTCTACTCAGCCGCCAAGGAGGTCGAGGATCGAGGTCTGCCGCTTCTTGCGCGGGCCGCCGACGTCGCCTGGCGGCACCGGGTGCTTGATCGACGCGGTGGCGCCGTCATCCTCATGCATGGAAAGGCCATCGGCATCGACGGTTTGGGCGGGACGAGCCGCGCGGACCGGCGCTTGAGCAACCGGCGCTGCTGGCCGCGCTGGTGCCTGCTGACCGACCGACGTGGACGGAACCGGCGCCGTGTTGTTCGCCGAGGGTATCTCGTCGGGGACGATTGTGTCGGCCGGCGTCGACTTCCAGGTGCCGGGCAGCGGCCGCACCGGCACACCCTCGTGGGCCGCAACCATGAACTCGTGCCAGGCCTGCGCCGGCAGTGCGCCGCCGGTGACCTTCTTCATCGGGCTGCCATCATCATTGCCGAACCACACACCGGTGGTGAGATTGGCGGTGTAGCCGACGAACCAGGCGTCGCGCGAATTCTGACTGGTGCCGGTCTTGCCGGCCGATGGCCAGGCGAAAGCCGCTTTCCGGGCAGTGCCGATCTCAACCGTGCCCGTCATCATCGAGTTCATCATGCCGACGATCTCAGGCTTGACGACGCGCGGCGCGCTGCCGCCGCCGCTGTCGTAAAGCACTTTGCCCTCGGTGGTCGTCACGCGCCGGATGAAATGGATGTCGGGCTTGTAGCCGCCATTGGCAAAGGGGACATAGGCCGATGTCAACTCCAGCGGCGTCACTTCCGAAGTGCCGAGCGCGATCGAGGTGTTGGCTGTCAGGTCGGACTGGATGCCCATGCGGTGCGCCGCCTCGACAACCGCGTTCGGCCCGACCTCCATGGTCAGCTGCGCTGCCACCGAATTCAGAGACTTGGCCAGCGCGGTGGCCAGCGTCACCTTGCCGAAATACTTGCCGCCGTAATTGTCGGGCGTCCAGTTGCCGATCTTGATCGGCGCATCGTTGCGGATGCTGTCGGGCGTGCGGCCGGCTTCAAGAGCGGCCATATAGACGAACGGCTTGAATGCCGAGCCCGGCTGGCGACGTGCCTCCGAAGCACGGTCGAACTGGCTGGTCGAATAGTCGTAGCCGCCGACCATGGCGCGCACCGCACCGGAATCGTCGATCGACACCAGGGCGCCCTGGCTGACGTTGAGTTTCTTGCCGCTGTCGTCGATCAGCCTGCGGATCGATTGCTCGGCGAGCTTCTGCAGGTTCAGGTCGACGGTGCTGTCGATGACGATATCGCCGCGTACGTCGCCGATCAGGTCGGGCAGTTCCTCCATGATGGTATCGGCGACGTAATTCTCCGAGCCGGTCCAATAGGAAGGCGCACGCGTTGCCGGCGCGCTCATCGCCGAGGTCAGTTCCTTGGCGCTGATCTTGCCCTCGTCGCGCATGGCGGCAAGCACCAGCTGCGAGCGTTCCTCGGCGGCCTTCGGATCGCGTGCCGGGGACAGCCGCGACGGCGCCTTCAGCAGGCCGGCAAGCAATGCGGCTTCCGACAGGGTGACGTCGCGCGCGCTCTTGCCGAAATAGCGGCGCGAGGCGGCTTCGACGCCATAGGCGCCAGAGCCGAAATAGACCCGGTTCAGGTACATTTCGAGGATCTGGTCCTTGGTGTGCTTGTGCTCCAGCCATAGCGCCAGCAGCACTTCCTGCACCTTGCGCTCCAGCGTGCGGTCGGGTGTCAGGAACAGGTTCTTGGCCAATTGCTGGGTCAACGTCGAGCCACCCTGCGAGAAATGCCCGCCAAGCACATTGGTGACCATGGCGCGGGAAAGCCCGATCGGGTCGATGCCGAAATGCGAGTAGAAGCGCCGATCTTCGATGGCGATGACGGCTTCCGGGATATAGGGCGACATTTCGTGCAGGCCGACGGCCTCGCCGCCGCTCATGCCGCGATTGGCGAGCAATTGGCCATCTGCCGAGACGATCTTGATGTTGGGGGCGCGGTCGGGAAT
>NZ_RZQP01000450.1:0-1770 GCF_003998165.1 Mesorhizobium sp. M7A.F.Ca.US.007.01.2.1
TTGGGCGAGGAGATGTTGACGGTCAGATAGCTGGCGTATTGCGCAAACCGGGCGACGCCGCGCTCATAGTCGCCGATGCGGTCGCTGCTGTCCTTGTTGGCGCCGATGTTGACGCCGACGATGCCGCCACGCCCCTTGCGCGCGGCAAGGCGCTTTTCGGCCGCCGCATGGCCTTCATTGTTGAAGCCCAATCGGTTGATCACCGCATCGTCGGCCGTCAGCCGGAAAATGCGCGGCTTCGGATTGCCGGCCTGCGCCAGCGGCGTGATCGTGCCGACCTCGGCAAAGCCGAAGCCCAGGCCAAGCAGCGCGTCGGGCACTTCGGCGTTCTTGTCATAGCCGGCCGCCATGCCGAGCGGATTGGGAAAATCGAGGCCGCAGATGCTGACCGTCAGCCTGTGGTCGCGGATCGCTGGTGCACCAACCGGAACGCCGCATCGCAAGGCCGCGATCGACAGGCCATGCGCGGTTTCCGGATCGAAGGCGAACAGCAGCTTCTGGCCGAGCCGGTCGAGCACGCTCATTGCCCCTCCAGTGCCGGGAACTGGTGCACACCATCGGAGCCAAGCGGCAGTGGCCGGACCCACAGCACAGCCTTGAGGCCGAGCGGACCATAAAGATGCGGAAACAGCGCACCGCCGCGCGAGACCTCGTATCTCAGCGCAGCACCCAGGCTGGCGCCGTCGATGGCGACCAGCAGAAGGTCGGTCTGGCCGGCAAAGTGCTTTGCCGCCGTTTCCTTGACCTGCGCCGCCGTGGAGAAGTGGATGAAGCCGTCTGCGACATCAATCGGCGCGCCGGTGAAGCGGCCATGCGTTTCGGCCTCGCGCCAAAGCGCCTGCGGGGTTATCTTGTAGATAATCTGAGACATGGTTGCGCTATAGAGCAGTTCCAGGAAAAGTGTGAAACGGTTTTCCCGGGAAAAGCGCATAGCGCTTTCCCTTGGGAATTGCTTCAAAAGATTCCGAACCAGCCATTCGGGAAAGGCCACGCCAAGGGTCTTCCCCATTTCCGGCGCAAACATGCGATATCTGAGGCCTTTGCCATGGAGGACAACATGCGTCTGCAGCACATCTTGATCCCCGCCGCGCTCGTTTCGCTGGTCGCGGCTTCAGCTTATTCGGAAGAAACCGACCGCTACCGGCTGGAAAAGTCGGCCACCGGCTATATCCGCATGGACACCCAGACCGGCGCCATGTCGATCTGCGACGAACGCTCCGGCCAGCTCGTCTGCAAGATGGCGGCCGACGAACGCGCCGCTTTCCAGGACGAGGTCGACCGCTTGCAGACCTCGATGAAGGCGATGGACGAGCGCGTCACCAAGCTCGAGAATTCGCTCTCCGCCCGCCTCGAATCGAAACTGCCGAGCGAAGAGGATTTCAACAAGACGATGGGCTACATGGAGCGCTTCCTGCGCGGCTTCATGGGCATCGTCAGGGATATGGACAAGGACAACGGCGCCCAGCCCAATTCGCAGAAGACCTGAGCGTTTCAACCACGGGAGGCGGCGCACTGGCTTTGCCGCTTGAAAACAGCGCGCAGCCGCTCATAATCGTCCAGTTGAACCCGAAAAGCCAAAAATCATCGGGGATTCGGGGAGGGACATTTGCCGGCAGGCTATTCTTTCGTCATCGCCGACGATCACCCGCTGTTTCGCGGTGCGCTGCGCGAAGCGCTCGCCGGCATCGGCAATGTCGCCGCCATCCATGAAGCCGGCGATTTCGAGAGCGCCAAGGCGCTGGTCGTGGCCAACGAGGACGTCGATCTGGT
>NZ_RZQP01000451.1:0-1762 GCF_003998165.1 Mesorhizobium sp. M7A.F.Ca.US.007.01.2.1
GGTCGACCCGGAAGGCTATGCCCGCACCTACCGCCTGTTCGCTCGTGCCGACGGCGATCATGCCGACCGCCTGCCGACGCTGGCCGTACCGGCCCTGTTCATGACCGGCTCCGAGGACAGGAACTCTTCGCCGGCAATGTCGGCCGCGATGGCACGGCTGGCGCCGCATGGCCGCTGCACGGTGCTGCCGGGCGAGAAGCACATGATGGCGGTCGCGGCGCCGGACCTCACCACGCGCCATATCGTTGACTTCCTCGCGGAGGACGAAGCGATCGAGCGAAGCGGCACTGCTGAGGCGAATACCGGGTTCGACAGCGGCGAGTTCCGCCGTGCGCTTGGCTCCTTCCTCACCGGCGTCACCATCGTCACCACCATCGGGCCAGAAGGCGAGCCGCGCGGCTTCACCGCCAACTCGTTCACCTCAGTGTCGCTCGATCCGCCCCTCGTGCTGGTCTGCATCGCCCACAAGGCCTTAGGCCATCCTGTCTTCGCGACATCGAAAAGCTTCGCCATCAACATCCTCAACGAGGGCCAGAAGGCAGCGTCCGGCATCTTCGCCTCGAAAGCCGCCGACAAGTTCGCCGCCGTAGCATGGCGGCCGGGAAGGACCGGCAGTCCCGTTTTGGACGGCTCCGTCGCGTCCTTTGACTGCGACATGGAGCGGCTGGTCGAGGCCGGCGATCATTCGATCCTCATCGGCCGCGTCCGCGATTTCGAGCACAATTCCGCGCAGCCGCTCGGCTATTGCCGCGGCGCCTATGTTGCACCCGGCCTCAGCCAGGACGCGCTGGCCGCGACCCAGCCCGGCACCGATGTCGGCGCCATCCTCGAAAATGGTGGCCGGATCCTGTTCGTGGAAACGGCGGACGGTTTTGAACTGCCGCGCGGCCGAGGGTTGGGTTCGGCAGGCGATGGCAATAGTCTGCGTGGACTGCTTGCGGCAAAGGCCATCGAGGCCCAGCTCGGCTTCCTGTTCGCCGTCTGGGACGACGCCGGACCTGTTTCGCGCACGCATGTCTACTATCGCGGTACGTTCGACGTGCCCGCTTCCAGCGATCGCGGCATTCGGCTCATCGAGATCGACGCGATCGAAGGATTGAAGATCGCCGATTCGGCGATCCGCTCGATGCTCACGCGCTATATCAGGGAATGCTCGGTGGATGCATTCGGCGTCTATGTCGGCAACGATGTCGAAGGCGAGGTCCGGCCGCTCGCCAGACCCAGCGCTTCCACCGTCAATACAGGTGCCCACGGATGAAATTCTCGCTCTTCGTGCATATGGAACGGTCGGATCTGGCCAAGCCGCATTCCGAGCTTGTGACCGAGCTCGAAGAACTGGTCCTGATGGCCGAACAGGCATGCTTCGAGACCGCCTGGATCGGCGAGCATCACGGCATGGAATTCACCATCTCGCCCAATCCCTTCATCAACATCGCCTATCTCGCCGCCAAGACCAGCCGTATCCGCCTCGGCACCGGAACCGTGATTGCGCCCTTCTGGCACCCGATCAAGCTTGCCGGCGAAGCGGCGATGGCTGACGTCATCAGCGGTGGCCGGCTGGACATCGGCATCGCGCGCGGCGCCTACAGCTATGAATATCAGCGCATCTTCCCAGGTCTTGACGCCTGGGGCGCCGGCCAGCGCATGCGCGAGATCATACCGGCGATCCGCGGCCTATGGGACGGCGACTTCGAACTCTCCGGCGAGTTCTGGCAATTCCCCGCCACCACCTCCTCGCCCAAGCCGCTGCAGAAACCCTACC
>NZ_RZQP01000452.1:0-1750 GCF_003998165.1 Mesorhizobium sp. M7A.F.Ca.US.007.01.2.1
TTGTTGAAGAAGCCCGTGATGCTCTGCCGCTGCCGAAAATGCGGCTCGTCGATCCAGCCGCCACGCGCATAGGATCCGAAAAGTATAATCTTGAGGATGCGCCCACGCTTTTTGAAGTCGGCCGAGCCTCCTTCAGCGCGTCGTCGAACTCCTCAAGCAGCACCTCCACCGTTCTTGTCAGCTCGCGCTGCTTTGGCGTGATCGATGCTGGATTTCATAAACCAGGATCTGTCGTCCATCGGGTATGCTTAGCCGAGACCACGCCTCGAATCCACAGACTGCCTCCCCGGGCAGACGCAATTGAAGTATGTAGAGCTTGCTGGCTCGTTCGTTCGCCGCTCAGCAGACCGAGGTTGCCGTCGGTTGCAGCGTACTCAACCGCATGCTGGCGTGCGCATGAGTCTGTCCGACATCAAGTCCGGCAGCTATAATCGGCAACTTCAAAGACCGAAATGCGCTCGATTTCATATCCGCGCACCAACGCCGCATCTATATGGCCGAGTTGGTGCGCTGCGCAGTATCGGCGGCGATATCTTTAGCAGCCGTTTACCGGAGCGCGATAGGTCCTGTGTATGCAATACTGTCGGATGACGTAAGGAACCGCCGTGCCGCACAGAGCAGCAGCCCTAGCCGGCCGTTCTACGCCCCGCCTGCATCGTTTCATGAGCGTGATGCTCGAGCTGGCTCCGGGCGTTCTCGTGCCGCGTCAGGAAACGGAGTTGCTCGGACAGAGCGCGCTTGCGATTCTTCGCGATCGCGCGCCCGGCCCGATGGTGATCGACATGTGCTGCGGCTCCGGCAACCTTGCTCTGGCGATCGCGGCGGAAGTTCCGTCGGCCCGCGTCTGGGGGGTGGACGTGACTGACAGCACGTTCGCGCTCGCCCGGAGCAATGCCGAACGCTTGGCCCTTCAGGCCCGGGTCACCATCCGGAAAGGGGATCTGTTCGGTGCGCTGGAGGGCGATGGGCTTATCGGCGCAGCGGACCTGATTGTCTGCAATCCGCCCTATATCTCGACCGCGCGCCTCGAAGGCGAGAGCGCGCATCTGCTTGAGGGCGAGCCGCGCGAGGCCTTCGACGGGGGGCCTTACGGCATCTCGATCCAACAGCGGCTGATCCGGGACGCAATCGATTTCCTCAAGCCTGATGGCTGGCTGCTGTTCGAGTTCGGCCAGGGGCAGGACCGCCAGGTGGCTGCCCTGATAGCCAGAGCCAAGGCCTATGAACCCGTGACATTCGCCAAGGATGAGGTCGGAATGCCGCGTGTCGCACTCCTTCGCAAGCTTGGGAACGGTGCGCCCGCGATCTCATCCTCCGCGAGTTTGGCATGAGCCAGATTCGTCCCCTGCAGGCTGCGGATATTCCGGCCGTCGCCGGGCTCTTTCAAAGAACCTTCCGGGACGGTGGCAAGCCGCCGCCTCCGGCGCTCGAGACTTATCTGCGCTGGCACTATCTCGAAGGCCCGGTCTGCGATCCGGAGATCGCGTCTCTCGTCCATATTGCGAGCGAAGGCGACATTTCAGGCTTTGTCGGCGTGAATGTGCTGCCGATGAGGCATGGCCAGTGCAAGCTGCGCGCCGCCATCTGTGGTTCGCTCATGGTCGAACCGCGGGCGAACGACCCGATGGCCGGCGCTAGGCTGCTCAGGACATTCCTGGCCGGGCCGCAGGACATCTCCTTCAGCGAAACCGCAAATGCCCTCTCGACGCAGATGTGGACGAAACTGCGCGGGGTCGCCCTGCCGCAATAC
>NZ_RZQP01000453.1:0-1734 GCF_003998165.1 Mesorhizobium sp. M7A.F.Ca.US.007.01.2.1
GGCGTGCGATGGTCCTCGGCACCATGCTGATCGGAGCTTATCTCGCGATGAGCGACACGTCTGGCTACATGGTCGGCAGCTTGTTCGCATTCATGATGATCGCCCAACGCGTCGCACAGCCTCTCGTCGGTCTTGCTCGACTGGTCGAGGACTTCGAGGAGGTAGGGGCGGCAATCAGCGAGGCAGGATCCGTCCTCAACCGGCCCCTGGAAAGCAGTTCGAATTCCACAGGTCTGAGACCGAAGCTCGTTGGCGAGATCAGTTTCCGTGATCTGACCTTCACCTACATCGGCACCAACACGCCAGCGCTTGACCGGGTCAACTTCGACATTCCAGCAGGGACGATGTTCGGCATCGTCGGGCGCAGCGGTTCGGGGAAATCGACAATTGCGCGGCTTCTGCAGGGGATCAATCGCGATTACAGCGGTTTTCTCAAGCTGGATGGCGTCGACCTCAAGGAAATCAACCTGCGTCACCTTCGCCAGGGGCTCGGCGTGGTCCTCCAGGACAATTTCCTTTTCCGCGGGTCGATTCGAGACAACATCATCGCCGGGCGCCCCGGCCTGACCCTTTCCGACGCCATGCGAGCCGCTCACCTTGCCGGCGCCGAAGAATTCATCGAACGCATGCCCAACGGCTATGACACCTATATTGAGGAAGGTTCGCCCAACCTGTCGGGTGGTCAAAAGCAGCGGCTGGCGATTGCGCGCGCGCTCATCCACGATCCGACCGTCATGATCCTTGACGAGGCGACCAGCGCGCTTGATCCGGAGAGCGAGGCGGTGGTCAGCGCCAATCTCATGCGCATCGCCAGGGGCCGCACGATGATTATTGTTTCGCACCGGCTTTCCTCGCTGACCGAATGCGACCAGATCCTGGTCATGGATCAGGGCCAGGTCCTCGATGTCGCGCCGCATGCGACCCTGCTCGAACGATGCGCGCTCTACCGCCAGCTTTGGATGCAGCAGAACCGGCATCTTGACAATCGCCAAGCTCGTCTGGCCGCTGTGCCGCCGAGACTTGTGTGAGCATCGGCTTCGGGGCGCCCATGAGCAGCATCACCCATTCCAGTCTTCCCGTCCGGCGCCGGACAGAGCCGAGCGATCCGACGATGCCCGTCATCCTGGAATTCCAATGGCCGTCGACGGCCATCGCCAATGCGCCCGTCCCACGAATGGCGCGCGGCATGGTCTGGATCATCTCAAGCATGGTCGTTGCCCTGATAACGCTCTCAGGGCTCATACCGGTCGATCAGGTCGTCTCCACCAGAGGGCTCGTGGTGTCGCAATCGCCGAATATTCTGGTGCAGCCGCTCGAGACGGCGATCGTCCGCTCGATCGAGGTGCGCGAAGGACAGCGCGTGCGAGCCGGTCAAACGCTTGCACGCCTCGACGCGACCTTCGCCTCCGCTGACCTTGCTGCGCTGACGACACAGGTCTCGACACTTGAAGCCGAAGTGGCCCGTTTGAAAGCGGAAGCCGACGGAAAGCCCTTCAGCTATGACGGTCTGGACCCGAGTTGGACCCTGCAGGCATCGATCTTCGATCGTCGAAAAGCCGTCTACGACGCCAAGCTGTCGAGTTTTGACCGGCAGAGCGATGAACTCAGTTCCGTGATCTCGCGTTCCCAGTCCGATGCTGACGGCTACCGCCAGCGACTGGCCGTCGCGGCTTCGATCGAACGGATGCGCAAGCAACTGGAAGCAAGACAGGTGGGCAGCCGCCTCAATACGCT
>NZ_RZQP01000454.1:0-1689 GCF_003998165.1 Mesorhizobium sp. M7A.F.Ca.US.007.01.2.1
TTGCGTGGTTTTCGATTATATCGTCGTGGGTGGTGGCTCCTCTGGATGCGTGATGGCGAGCAGGCTCTCCGCCTATGGCGCTCGCGTGCTGCTCATTGAAGCTGGCCCTGATACGCCGCCGAATGCCATTCCTGACGACATCCAGGATGGCGACCCAACGCGTGCTTACCTTAATCCCGGTTATCGATGGCAGTCACTCCACGCGACAACGGTGCGAGGTGGCCGCAAGCCTGTCCATTACGAACAGGCGCGCGTCATGGGTGGCGGCTCCAGCATCAATGCCCAAGTCGCCAACCGCGGCGGGCCCGGAGATTACGATGAGTGGGCCTCAAGCGGTGCAACGGGCTGGGGTTGGGAAGACGTGCTGCCCTACTTCCGTCGTCTAGAATGCGATTTGGATTTCGGCGGGGAATTTCATGGCACGAACGGCCCCTTGCCAATCAAACGTGTGCGCCAATCAGACTGGTCGGGCTTCATCCGGGCAATCTCCGATGCTTACGATGCTTTGGGGCTTCATTTCAGGCCAGACTTCAATGGTGCATTCGGTGATGGCTATTCAGTTGTCCCATTGACCAACCGCAATGGTCATCGGGTCTCCTCCGCGATGGCGTACTTACCCGAAACCGTCCGCTCTCGCCGCAATCTAACGATTTTATCCGAAACGACAGTTGCGCGGCTGACCTTTTTGGGAACAACGGTAACGGGGGTCGAGACGGAGAACAAATCGGGCGTGCAATCGTATAGCGCTTCTTGCGTTATCCTGTGCGCAGGAGCACTCCATTCACCCGCCATATTGATGCGCTCCGGGATCGGCCCCGCGAAGGAATTAGTACAATTCGGAATCCCTATCGTTGCAGATTTGAAAGGTGTGGGCCAGAATCTTCAGGAACACCCCACGATTTGCGTTTCGGCCTATTTGAAGCCGGCCGATCGCTTGTCACCCGGCGTGAGCGAATATATTCAGATGCACGCCCGCTACTCGTCGGGTTACGAAGGCTGCCCGTCGACCGATATGGCAATATCGACTGTTGCCAAATCATCCTGGCACCCGCTGGGGAGGCGCCTCGGCACTCTCGCCGTGTGGGTCAATCGCAGCTACTCGACGGGAACTGTGGCGCTCAAGGGTAGTTCGCATAAAATAGAGCCGGAGGTCGATTTCAACTGGTTGAGCGACAAGCGGGACGCCGAGCGCCTCAAGCAGGGCTTTCGCTTCATAGTCCGCCTGCTGCAGCAAGATTCGCTGTCCTCTGTGGCGCTGGACCCGTTTCCGTCAGCGTTGAATGCGCGAGCGAAGCTGGTGAGCAAGGTCACAAGCACAAACTATGCACTCACGTCATTTCTGGCGCTGCTCATGGACGCGTCGCCGCGGCTGCGCCGTGGGCTGATTAGGCGCGTCATAACGGATGGGGATAGCATTTCCGATCTCGTCAACGACGAGAAACATCTGGATCGGTATATTCGCCAGAACGTCATCCCAAGTTGGCATCCGACGTCGACCTGCAGGATGGGGGCAGCCGCGGATCCTGGCGCTGTGACCGATCCGTCGGGACGCGTTCATGGTATTTTGGGTTTGAGGATCGCCGACGCTTCCGTCATGCCATTTTGCCCTCGGGCGAACACAAACATTCCGACGATTATGGTGGCTGAGAAATTGGCCGACACAACCTTGAGAGACGGCAGACGGAGCTA
>NZ_RZQP01000455.1:0-1689 GCF_003998165.1 Mesorhizobium sp. M7A.F.Ca.US.007.01.2.1
CAGCGAGCCCTTGCGGATGGTGCCGTCGAGATGATGGATCGCCGGATGGCTGCCGTAGCCAAGCGTCAGGTCGCGGAATGTCAGGCAGGTATTTGTCATTCTGCGATCCGTAGGCGGCGAAATCCGGCTGCTGGCAGCGGCCGATTGGATATGTGATGTTATTACATTAGTCAACAAGCCAATCCGGCGGAATTGCGGCGGCAGGGTCAACTTGCCGTGTGTGCGTATCATATGCCGTTGGCCCAAGGGGATTCGACCTGGCGACCTTGCCCCAAGCCGGTCGCGACTCTAAAGAAGCGCAACCGCCACAGGAAGGAACCATCCAATGAGCATTCGTCGCATCGATGTCGGCCCGCGCATGAGCCAGATCGTCATCCATGGCAATAGCGTCTATCTGGCTGGTCAGGTCGGCCAGCCAACCGGCAATGTCGCTTCGCAGACCAGGGACATCCTGGCGGCTGTCGACGAATTGCTGGCCAAGGCTGGCTCCGACAAGACCAAGATCCTGCAGGCGATCATCTGGCTGGCCGACATGAGCACCTTTGCCGAGATGAACGCGGAATGGGACAAGTGGGTGCCGCAGGGCAACACGCCAGCCCGCGCCACCGGCGAAGCAAAGCTCGCCGCCCCGGAATATCTGGTCGAGATTATTATTACCGCTGCGATTTGAGGCGTTGAAGCTGCCAATCTCCCCCCACGTGGGGGGAGATCAGCCTCACCCCTGCGGCCTGAACCTCGCCACCAGCGTGTGGCTCTCGGCCGCGTAGGTGAAGCGCACATGGGTGACCGGGTGCTCGGCGCTCCACGTCCGTCGCTCGACCACCAAGCAGGGCGCACCGGTTTCTATATCGAGTGCAGCCGCGATATGCCTGTCGGCGGCGACAGCGCGAATCCGGTGCTCGGCTTCGCTCCACGGCACGCGGCCAATCAGCCATGGTCCTGGTGCGGTGGCCACGAATTCCTCGTCCGCTGCCTCGGGCACGGCGGTGAGATTGATCAGCCGCTGTTCATGCGCGAACGGCCGCTCGCCGGCGAAATGACCGCACTCCAGCGCCAGCACCGGTCCGGCCACGCCGAGTTCCAGCAGCGCGCGATCCCCGGCGCTGCTGCGCCTTTTGTGTCGGGCGACGCGCTCGTAGCGATAGGGCAGGCCGAGCGCTTCGACCTCGATGCGGATATCGTGGATTTCCAGCACCGCGGCCTGCGACTGCGGCCGGCGCACAAAGCTGCCTGAGCGGCGGCGGCGCTCGATCAGTCCGGCCTTGGCAAGCTGCGACAGCGCCTTGTTCACCGTCATGCGCGAGCAATTGTATTGCACGCTCAACTCATGCTCGAACGGGATGCGATGACCGGGCGCCCAGGCGCCGGACAGGATTTTCTCGCTGATGTCGGAGAGGATGCGCTGGTGCAGCGAGCCGCCGCCTTCCGCCTCCACTGTACCGGCCATGCTCATGCCGAAAGCGCCGTCATCACGTTGCGAAAACGCTCAGCGATGGCCTCTCGCTTCACATGCCTGCCGCCGCTGACCTGTTTGCGGCCATGCACCCAGACGCAGTCGACCTTGCTGCCATTGGCGAAGATCCAGGCGTCGAGGATCGCGTCGCCACTCTTGCCGGCCAGCGAGGGATTTTTGGGATCGAGCGAGACAAGATCGGCGGAGGCGCCGGCGGCGATCGCGGAAGGAACGGC
>NZ_RZQP01000456.1:0-1661 GCF_003998165.1 Mesorhizobium sp. M7A.F.Ca.US.007.01.2.1
TTTCTGGCCTGCAGGAACCAGCCTGTGCAACGAGGCCGAGCGCCGCCACGAATCGACCAGCGCCGATTTTTCAGCGGCATCCGACGTGATCGATGCTTGAACACGGTCTGCACGCAATGTGGCCATGTGCCGGTCCATGCCTTCCTCCCGAAGCCTGAACGCCGATAGACTTGCCGCTGTTTCCTCAATCTTCCAGCGGCATAACAGATGTCCTCCGCGCTGCTATCTTGCTCTTGTTGCCCCGCTGTCAAATGGTCTGAAGTGCTTGTACCATCCAGGAGTCGGAGCGCAGCTCATTCGCTCATCGCATGAAGCGCATCATGCCTGACGATTTCGATGCTGCGCAGGCTGAGCAGGCGGATGACGCCCTTGTCCTTCAGCCGGGTGAAGATCCGCGATACCGTCTCGATGGTGAGGCCAAGATAATCGCCGATATCCATGCGCGACATCGGAAGTTCGACCTGCCGCAATCCGCCCTGGCGCTCCGACAGGTCGACCAGGAACGCGGCGACGCGTTCGATGGCGCTCTGGCGACCGAGGACCAGCAGGTGTTCCTGCGCTCTGGTCAACCCCTTCAGCGCCAGAGGCAGCAACTGATGGGACATATCCGCTCCAGCTGTGGGGCGGAAGACGCGGACACCGGTGGAATTGACCGCTTCAGCAAAGAAATGGTGCGTCGTGTCGGCTTCGAAGCCGAATGTCTCTCCGGCGAGATGAAAGGCACTGATCTGCCGGCGGCCGTCAGCAAGCAGGCGGTAGACGCGGACGGCGCCGAACTCCACCTGGTAGAAGCCTCCGGCCTTCTCGCCCTGGGCGTAGATTTCCGCGCCTGCGGGATAGAAGCTGAGTGGTTGCAGCAGTGCGGGCTCAAAAGCCTCCGGCAGGTTGGGCTGGGCAGACCGTGACGGCAGCGAAATTCTGGAGGAGGTGTACGCGTGCATGGCTGTTTTCCCGGTTTATCCGTGACACAGCAATCGCGCGAATCCGCGGGTCGCGAAATTCGGTTATGTCACTACGGGAAACTACCTAGAGCCGCTCCTCCTGAATCGGTCCAGCGCTGGTCGCCACAGTGAAGAAAGCTATTCACTTGCTTCACGGCCCGTCACCTGTTGGATCATGATAGGGAAGAAAACGTGGGGTGCGCTGTCCGACACCGGAGGCATGACTGGCTTGAGGGCGCCGGGCTCCCACCAAGCGGCATGCTTGCTCAATATCGACCATGCATGGTCACGCTCGAGCTTGTGGCCAATCCGGTCCGGCAGTTCCTCATAACGGCCGTCGACGACGACGCTTCTCCAGCCTCGGCCCTGGCCGCGTTCACCCACCTGGACGGACACCAGGGGATTGGCACGCATCCAGTCGATCTTCTTGCCGGGCATGGAAAACGCGTAGAGATGATTGTCGGCGTGCGCATAGTGCACCGGCACCACGTAGGGCTGCCCATCCTTCGCGCATGCCAGATGACCGACACGGTTGGCGGTCAGCAATTTCGTGCATTCCAAGGCGGATAATGTGCGGATCAGCATGTGAGATCTCCTGAGTCTATTGGTCGTCCAACAGACTGTTGGCCCAGCCGCCGGAGCTGTCATTGATCGCAATCAAGGCAGGCTTGCCGCTCGTCCGCAGCGGCATAGGCGGCAATTTCGTAAATGATTTAAATC
>NZ_RZQP01000457.1:0-1657 GCF_003998165.1 Mesorhizobium sp. M7A.F.Ca.US.007.01.2.1
GGTCGATATCCAGTCCCAGTCCGTCGGCGGCGATCTGGGCGAAGGCGGTCCAGGCGCCTTGCCCCATGTCCTGAGCGCCGGTCTCCATCACGCCGCTGCCATCGGCTCTCAGCACCGCCCGCGCTTCGGCCTGGAACATGATCGCCGGGAAGGTCGCCGTGCCCATGCCCCAGCCGGTCAGGAAACCGTCGGCGTCGCGCATCAGCCGAGGCTGAAGCGGGCGGCTCGCCCAGCCGAACGTCTCGGCCGCTTGCCTGTAGCATTCGCGCAGCGCCTTGGAGGAAAACGGCTTGCCGGTCATCGGCTCGACCTCGGCATAGTTCCGCAGCCGGAATTCCAGCGGGTCCATGCCGCAGGCGTAGGCTGCCTCATCGATAGCGCTCTCCAGCGCGATCGAGCCGGTGGCTTCGCCGGGCGCCCGCATGAACAGCGGCGTACCGGTATCGAGCCGCACCGCATCGTGCGAGGTGGCGATGGCCGGGCTGGCATAGAGCGTGTGCGAGGCATCCGCCGCCGGTTCGAAGAAATCGTCGAACGTGCTCGACGCGGTCTTGGCGTGATGGTCGAGTGCCGTCAGCCGCCCTTCGCCATCCATGCCCATGCGCAGCGTCTGGCGCGTCGGCGCACGGTGGCCGACCGGCCCGTACATCTGCTCACGTCGCAGCACCAGCTTGACCGGACGGCCGACGAGACGCGCCGCCAGGATGCCGAGCACCTGCGGCCCGGAGATCATGCCTTTCGAACCGAAGCCGCCACCCAGGAACGGGCTGCGGATGTGGATGTTCTCCGGCGCGATGCCGAACAGGCCGGCGATGCGGCCCTGCGCCATGGCAAGGCCCTGGCTCGGTGTGTCGATCGACAGTGTGTCGCCTTCCCAGGCGACGACGATCGCATGCGGCTCCATGGCGTTGTGGTACTGGGCCGGCGTCTCGTAGGTGGCTTCGATCCGCGTCTTTGCGGATTTAAGGCCGACCTCGACATCGCCCTTGTGCTGCACGGCCGGACCGCCGACGCCGACAGCACGCGGCACGAAATTTTCGGCGCCGTCGAGGCCAACGCGCGCCGGCATCACTTCATAGCGCGGCGACAGCAGCGCCGCCCCCTCGGTCGCCGCCTCCAGCGTCTCGGCGATCACCACGGCGATGCTCTGATTGGGGTAGCGGACCTGGTCGTTCTGCAAGAGGTCGAGCCGGAACATGAAGGGATGGTCCTTGGCGTCCGGATCGGCAGCGAGCGCTGGCCGGTTCTTGGGCGTCATCACCTCGACCACGCCTCTGTATGCCTTGGCCGCCTCGACATCCAGCGCGGCGACGCGGCCGCGTGCGATGCTGCTGACCGCCAGCACGGCGTAGAGCATGCCGGGCGGATGGTTGTCGGCGGCATAGCGCGCGGCTCCGGTGACTTTCAGAAAGCCGTCGCGGCGGGTCAGCGGCTGGCCGATGCTAGAGCCTTGCCGGGCATGGGCGGGTTGCTGGTTGAGGCTGAGTTCAAGCGTCATGGCGCGCTCCAGGAATGTTCGAGAACGGGGAGGCAGGAAGGGCCGGCAGACGCTCGGGCGTTCCCGAAAGCGCAGAGATCAGCGCCCTGATCACGATGCGGCGGGCAAGCTCGATCTTGAAGGCATTGTCGCCGGAAGGGCTGGCATCGGCCAAGGCAG
>NZ_RZQP01000458.1:0-1654 GCF_003998165.1 Mesorhizobium sp. M7A.F.Ca.US.007.01.2.1
CCTATCAGCCTGAGGGGGTGGTGAAAATCCCGCCGATAGTCGTGGCAGGGCAACGATCCGGCCCACGACGCTTCGGGGCCTCCGTTGGTTGATGAACATCAAACGCAAAAACCCGCCTGGGCGGCGGTCACTGGCGCAAATCAGCACCATGGGCAAAAATGTAGCATAGCTGCCCTCACCAGTCAAGGAAATAATTCCTATACAGGAAAACCGGCGCAAAGCTACCGACGCCGCGGGACGGCCGCCGTCAGGGTTTTCAAGCCGGGTTCGGAGCCCTGAGGGGCAGCGGGCGAAGGCCCGCCGCTATCCGACCGCAGCCGCCATCTTCGCCGCGATGTCGCGCAGGACCGCTTCATCGGCCGCCGCCCGTGTCTTCCTGGACGCCACGAGACAAGCCTGCGAGCGCAGGACGAGGCCATCGCCCAGCACCTTGAGATGATTGGCGCGCAGCGTCGAGCCGGTGGTTGTGATGTCGACGATGACATCGGCCAGACCCGCCGCCGGCGCACCTTCGGTGGCCCCCAGGCTCTCGACGATGCGGTAGACCTGGATGCCGTGCTTCTGCGAGAAGAATTGCTGGGTCAGCCGCCAGTATTTGGTGGCGATGCGCAGCCGCCGGCCATGGCGCTGGCGAAAATCGGCAGCGACGTCGTCGAGGTCGGCCATGCTGTCGACGTCGAGCCAGATGTCCGGCACGGCCACCACGACATCGGCATGGCCAAAACCGAGACGGGCGACGATTTCGGCGCGGCTCTCCCAGTCGGCAAGGTTTTCACGCACCAGGTCCTCGCCGGTGATGCCGAGATCGACGGCACCCTGGCCGATCTCGCCTGATATCTCGGAAGCCGACAGGAACACCACTTCGACATCGTCCAGGCCCTCGACGCGGGCGTGATATTTGCGCTCGTCGCCGGGCAGGCTGACGGCTAACCCGGCTTTGGCCAGCACGTCCAGCGCCTGCTCTTTCAGGCGGCCTTTGGATGGGATCGCCAGCGTGATCATGGCGCCGTCTCCCGCAACGCCTCGATGCGGTCGAGCCAGACGGAAAAGCCGACGCCGGGGATAGGCGTCTTGGCGCCAAGCAAGGTCAGCAGCCGGTCATAGCGGCCGCCGCCGACCAGCGGCCGGTCGCCATTGTCGGCCGCGATTTCGAAAACCAGGCCGGTGTAGTAGTCGAGCGGGCGGCCGAAGGCGGCGTCGTAGCGGATTTTATCGGCCGGCAAGCCATGCGCTTCGATCGCCTTGGCGCGGGCAGCGAACTTTTCCAGCGCGATATCGAGCGACAGACCGGCGCCGGTGGCGAAGGTCTCCAGCGCCTGGGCCGCGCGATCTAGCGGAACGTCGATCGCCAGAAAATCCTTCAGCGCGGAAAACGCCTCGCTCGACAGCCGAACGCTGCGCAATTCGGCTTTCTCGATCAGCCGCCGGGCAATGTCGGATGGCGAGCGTCCGGCGGACGCCGACAGGCCGGCTTCTTCCATGCCGCTGGCGATATGGGCGGAAAGACCGTCCAGATCACCGTCGAGGACCAGAGCGGCGACCGGACCTGAGAGCTGGCTGTTGCGCGGCGGGTTGGCGAGATCGGCGAGTGCCGCCTCAAGCATCGGCGCCGAGCCGAACGCCGATTGGCTGGCCAACTGCGATGTCGCGCTGG
>NZ_RZQP01000459.1:0-1642 GCF_003998165.1 Mesorhizobium sp. M7A.F.Ca.US.007.01.2.1
GGCCCATGATGCAGTCGAACAGTTCGCTGCGCCCGGCGCCCATCAAGCCGTATATGCCGAGGATCTCGCCGGCACGCAGCGACAACGAGACATGGTCGACGGCAAGTCCGCCGGTGGCACGAGGCAGGCAGATCTCCTCGGCACGAAAAATCTCTTCGCCCGGAAGATGGCCGTCGGCCTTGGCGAAGTCCTTGGCGTCGGAGCCGATCATCTGGCGAACGATCCACTGCGTGTCGACGTTCTTCATCTCTTCCTGGCCGGTGATGCGGCCGTCACGCAGCACGGTGATGTAGTCGCCGATGCGGATCAGCTCTTCGAGCCGGTGCGAAATGTAGACGATCGCCACGCCGCGCGCCTTGAGGTCGGCGATCACCTTGAACAGGATCTCGACTTCCGCAGCACTCAGCGCCGAGGTCGGTTCGTCCATGATCAGGATGCGCGCGTCGAGCGAAACCGCCTTGGCGATCTCGACCAGCTGCTGCTGGCCGATGCGCAGATCCTCGACCAGCATGTCGGGCCGGATGCCGGCCTGTAGGCGTTCCAGAAATTCCGCAGCGCGGTTTTCCTGTTGCGCGTGGTCGATTTTGCCGAAGCGGTTGGTGATTTCCCGGGTGGCGAAAATATTCTCGGCGACGCTCATATTGCCGAACAGGTTCAGCTCCTGGAACACCATGCCGATGCCACGGTTCACCGCGTCACCGGATGACGAGAAGGAAACCTCTTCGCCTTCCAGCAGGATGCGGCCGGCGGTCGGCCGTTCGACACCGGCGATGATCTTCATCAGCGTCGACTTGCCGGCGCCGTTTTCGCCGACCAGCACGTTGACCGCGCCCTTGCGCACCTCGAAATTGGCGCGCTTGACCGCAACGGTGCCGGAATAGACCTTCGAGACGTCCTCGAGCTTCAGGATGATTTCGCGCTCCGCGATCGCGCTCATGGCTTCGGCCCGATCTCTGCTTCCGCCGGCGTCACCAGCGGCAGGTCCTGGCCGCTGCCCAGCGTGTAGGCGCCGAGCACCTTGGCGCTGCGGCCTTCCAGCGCCTCGCGCGGCAGCTTGGACAGCACCGTCTTGTCGGCATAAGCGTTGAACGCCTTGCCGAACTGGGCGAAGTCGATCTGGTTGGTGAAGTCGTTGAACTGGATGAAGTCCAGGCTGTCGCGCAGCGCGGTACCGCGCACCGCCGGTCCGATCTGCACCCGTGCATCGGCTTTGCCGTCGCCGTCGACATCGACGTCGACCGTTGCCGCACGCGACTGTGTGTTGGCCGCGATAATCTTGCCTTCCAGCCGAACCGCGAAAGTCCAAGGCGAATTCGCCTGCTTGTTCGGATTGCCGTATTTGGCGCCGGCAGCCGCTGGGTCGGTTGTCGCCAGGGTGTGAACCTGCGCAAACGGTCCGGCTTTCTGCTGGATATAGGGCACGACCTTTGCCGCCCATATCTCTTCGACCATCTGGTCTGGATTGAAGGTGGCAGCGTTGTTGCCGTCGTCCGATTTCGTCGGCAGGATCTTGCAGGCGGTCAGGCTGATGCCGACCATCACGGTAAGGATCGGCCAGTTCGGCTTGGTGTTCAACATGGCAGCCTGTCGTTCAGCATCGTGGGCGGCCCACGGAAAATGGCGGCGAGGGGCGATCCTGGGT
>NZ_RZQP01000045.1:0-35304 GCF_003998165.1 Mesorhizobium sp. M7A.F.Ca.US.007.01.2.1
GGCATTCGGCGGCGTATCAGGGCCAGCTTCAATGAGCAGCACGCGAGCGCCATAGGCGGAGAGCCTGCTCGCCATCACGCATCCAGAGGAGCCACCACCCACGACGATATAATCGAAAACCACGCAACTCCCCATCAAGGTACCAAGTGTGATGGGCTTCTTCAGCAAAGCGCTCCTCCTACCGCCTGAGATATGGTCACTTACGGCGCGGCAGCTCCACATCATGCCGTCTGTAACGGAGCGATTTGATCGCCAAATCGGTCGAGGGCATGCCCGAAGCGAGACCGAGCGACCCATCTGAACTATCTCTGAACCGACAAGCTCTCAATTCCAGGGCACATGCATCTCCGGACACGCCGGTGCGTCGGTGTGAATGATTGCAAGTTCGTAGGGCGAGAGCAGCGCTCGCCTACGGTTTCTTGCATCACCGTCTTCCGAGAAACAATGATACTAACAAGAGATAACGACGACTTTTTCGATTTTTACAGCAGTCAAGACTGTCACTTCAAAATATCGCATAACTACGTTATTGTAGACCCGGTCTCTTACATAGCGAAGGCCTACTTTCGGTGCTTTCCGAAGCGAACGCGTGTTCGTTGGGCGAATGAATGAAGTGACCTTCTCGAGCGTTAGGTTCTCGAAAGCAAACTGGATCGCTGCCCTGCCGGCCTCTGCGGCGATCCCCTTACCGGAAGACGCAAGGTGGAGGCACGATACGGTTTCCACATTAGTGGGATCTTCGGGCAGATACGGGCCACTGTACATCAATCCACAGTAGCCTGCGAATTTTCCGACTTGGCCTTCGCCTTTTACGAACACCATCCATAAGCCGAAACCATTGCTCTGCCAATGATGGATGAACTGTTGTAGTTTAGCTTTCGATTGCTCTCGGGTCGGATAGACTCCATCCCACATGGCATTTACCACAAATGGATCGCTATGAAGCTCATGTAGAAGAAGCTCGTCGCTATGCGACGGTGGCCTTAGGATTAGGCGCGGCGTTTCTAGAATGTACATGAGAAGCTCCCTTCTAGCCATAAGTTAGAGCCGCACTTACCTCCAACGCGGCCATGATCTCCTAGCATGAGCGTCAAGGCCGCAGTGCTTGATTGAAGGCGTTCGACGAGGTTTATGCTTAAGGTAGCGAGGTCTACACAAATCAAGCTTTGGGCGCCTAACCGTGTCAGTGTTGACGGCACCTGGAAAGCCGGCCCGAAGGCGATAAAAAAATTAGGCGCCTCCTTTCAGAATGGAAGCAGGCGACGCGCTGGTGAGCGGGCGCCTGATACGCGCAACATGCTGCGGCGGCGTTTACGCAAGGGGTTGCTTACCCCAAGGGGGGGGTATGGTATTGGCCCAAAACCGGCTAACTACATTGTTCATTTAAAATACGCGCCTCCTTCAAGCTTAACCTGCACTGGTCACTTTGCGAATGCCCGCCAGTGGGTTCTTCAGCGTGCCGACGGTGTGCAGGTATTCTCCCGGATCACCGAAGTCCACCATTTGCTGGTTTTTTTGTATCTGCAGTCGATTCATACATCGTCGCAGAAATTCTGGAGCGAATAGGTCATGCTGCCTGTATTTTTCGTCATATTCCGGATGTTTCGTCTGGTAGCCAAGGATGGACTCGCTTACGAGCTGCCAGAAGTGTGTCGACGGAAAATCAAGATGTTCTTCGAGTGTTACAGCCAAGTAACGAAAGAAGCAGTCGAAAACGTCGGTGAAAATGAAGTCGTGCTTCATGTCGCGATTTACTTGAATGCAGATCCTCTTAATCTCCTCCGGCACGTTGAGATCTCCGCCTAGAATACGAAGCTCCTCGCCAATGTCTTTCATGATAACTCGCGTCGGAGCGTGATCTTTCATAACTAGAATTATATTTTCTCCATGTGCCATAAACGCTAGATCGTAAGCATAAAAGCAGTGGAGAAGCGGCGCCAGATAAGATTCAAAATAGCGGCGTAGCCAAGCGGCGGCGTCTAACCCCGAGGCATTGATGAGGGCTGTCACGAGTGCTTCACCATTGTAATCGACATGAAGCAGCGACGCCATTGTCATCAGACGTTCCCCTTCTTTCAACTGCCGAAGGGGGCTTTCCCTCCACAGCGCAGAAAGCATCTGCTTGTAAGGGGAGTCCTTCTTGAGGGCGGTGTTGAAACAACGATTGCGATAGCCAATCGTCGCGACCTCGCGAAGGATGCTGAAGCCGTTGGCGGCTAAATAGGAGTCACTGTCGAGCAAATTCTTCAACCATTCGTTGATGGCGGGCGTCGCCAGCATGTGTGTCGGTGACAAGCCGCGCATAAACCCCATGTTAAGTATCGACAGCGCCGTTTTCACGTACCGTTTATGCGGATCGCTTATATTGAAAAGTGTGCGGATCGATTGCTGGGCATGATATATGTCCTTCCCCTGGCCTAGGCAGACAATGTGCCGGTTGGCGATATCCGCCGCGAAGATAGTTGAGAGCCGATTGAACCATTGCCAAGGATGCGCTGGCATATAGATGTAATCGGTCGAGTTTAGTCCCTTTTGACGCAACGCTGCGTCGAACTGTTCCAGCGCCTGTCGACCGAGTTCCTCGTGCATGAGAAGGTCGTAGTCGAGCGTTGAAATGGACTTAAACGTTGCCATTTCTTTATGGACGGCCAGCCATATGAGTCTTATCGAACTGCCCACCTCCGGCGCATAGCGACTATAGTCGAGCGCGTCAAAGCCAATGCGACCGTTATTCGCGATAAAGGTCGGGTGGCCCTCCGTCATGCCAGCCTCAACGATCTGGTAATCGGCAAAAGCCAGTTCTGCGGCGGATATCTCTGTTTTGGCCTGCTTGTACGCGCTGCCATACAGCGTGCTGCTGATCTCCTGCAGGTAAACCGGCATCATCTCTTCCTTTATGCCAAGATGGCGGCTGAACTCAATAACAAAATCAAGCGCATCCAGGGGGGCCGGCCTGCCCTCAATCCTTTTCTCCAGAGAGCCGGCGTCCACTTGCCAGTGATCTAGCAGGAGGCGCCGAGCCTGGAACCAATACTCCAACCCAGGGGTCTCGCTTTCCAGCACATACTTCCCCCAGTCGCCTTCCATTCGCTGGAGTCGAGGAGCAATTAGCAACTCGTGTGCAAATTCGCTGATTGCTTTACGGATAAGGAGCCGGTTGGCCTTTGCCCATAAATGCGGTTTCAAATGCTGCGTTACGCGTTCGGCTAGGCTTATCTCATCGTCTCGGGCTGTCATATCACTCACGATCTCAACTCCTTCAGAACGTAACGGTGTAAGGTTCGCGAACGCGCCTTACACTCGTCTCGCCAAACTTCGACGTCGCACAAAATCCGTTCTATTTTTCATCAGAAAGGATAAGAAATACCGGACCTCTTATACAAGTTAATTTCTAATGTGTTGTGTACCGTTCGTCTTCGCTCGTGATAAACCAGCAATATTACCATCTTACTTATATAATATATTAGAATACCGGTTTCACCGGCCCTGGACGTCGTCCTTCATCTTGCAACGAGCAAGAAGTGTGTATTGATTTGCACATGCCGTACTGTCGTTCGATCACGTCAAGCGGTCGGTGTCCATTGTTTGAGCTCTCCGAGTGTCCATTTTTGCTGTCCGTCTCCATACAATCGCATACGTCTAAAGCGGAATTTCCTTTGCTTGATAAGCCCAGACTGGGTAGGGGGGACTGAGTGAATGCCTACTCCGCTGAAATGCTGTCCTGCACCGCGCCAATGCTGTCGCGTACGATCGACAGACCACGGCGCAGTTCAGCCTCGGTTATGGTAAGGGCTGTCATGAACTTGAGCACCTCACCATACGAGCCAGCGATCTCGATCACCAAGCCGCGACGAAAAGCTTCCCGGGAAATGAGCCCCGGCAATGAGTGGTGCTTTGGTGATACGAGTCCATACATCAAGCCGCGGCCTCGGACATTCAGAGCAAGGCTGGGGAAGTCGTCTGCGATCGACTTGAGTTCTTGAGCCAAGATGGCTGATTTGCGAGCAATCTCATCTTCAAACTTGGAGTCGGACCAGTAAGTCTCAAGGGCCGCACGAGCAGTGACGAAAGCATAGTTGTTGCCCCTGAACGTGCCGGTGTGCGCACCCGGCGTCCAGACATCAAGTTCAGGCTTCATGAGGACAAGGGCCATAGGCGTTCCAATTGCAGACAACGACTTTGACAGGGTAACGATGTCCGGCACGATCTCAGCCGCCTCGAAACTGAAGAATTTCCCTGTGCGACCGACACCAGCCTGAATATCATCGAGGATCATCAGGATCTCGTGCCGAGAGGTCAGATCACGCAGCCGTTGCAGCCATTCAACGGTAGCAGCATTGACACCGCCTTCGCCCTGCACTGCTTCTAGGATCACCGCAGCGGGTTTGCCGAGACCACTGCTAGGATCATCGAGAAGCTTCTCGAAATACTCGATCGTGTCTGAAGCGCCGAGATAGCCCTCGTACGGCAACGATGTCACGTGCGCGAGGGGAAAGCCGACAGCATCTCGGAACTTCGTGTTTCCGGTTGCCGCCAACGCCCCAGCGCTGACTCCGTGAAACGAGTTCGTAAACGAAACGATGTTTGACCTGCCGGTCACTTGGCGAGCTAGCTTCAGAGCCGCCTCGACCGCGTTCGTACCTGTGGGGCCAGTAAATTGCAATTTATAAGACAGACCGCGGGGCTTCAAAATAAACTGCTCAAAAGCTTCGATGAAGGCCTTCTTGGCGGTCGTAGCAAGGTCGAGCCCGTGCACAATTCCGTCGCGCGCAATGTAGTCCAACAACGCCCGCGTGAAGGCTGGGTTGTTGTGCCCGTAATTCAAGGCTCCCGCGCCTCCCAAGAAGTCGATGTATTCCCGACCGTCTGTAGCTATGAGGGCAGTGCCGACGCCTCGATCGAACAGAACTGGGAACGCACGGACGTAGCTCCGCACCTCAGACTCAAGACGATCAAAGATCGCGAGGCTTACATCGTTTGTAGGAGTAAACTGCTTCTTCATAGGGCGAGTCCTGAATTGTAGCCTGCAAAGGCATCAGCCCAAACTGTCTGGCGAAGGCCATTTCAATCGGTTCGAGGTTCGGCTTGTATGACGGCAGCATGAGCAGTCACACGCCTGGCCACGCCAACTCACGGCCCAAGCCAGTCGATCGCTGCGAGGTCCAACGTCACGTCCACCAGAGAACAAGATCAGGCCGCGCAAATCCGAAAAAGCAATTCAGCACTAGGCGACGCTTTCCGTCGCCTAATTGACCGGTAACCCCGTGAACGAAGCCGCCATCGATTAGGGCGATATCCCCGGTTTTGAGCTCGAACTCGCGGCAAGGGACGGCTTCCAGATAGGCTGCCGAATAGGGATATCCAGTGGTCTCCACACCTTGCGATATCCGGTCCGCAACCGTCGGCTTGTGGCTCCAGAGCTTCAGATTGCCGCCTTCCTCAGGCATGCTGGGATAGAGGTTGAGCGCTGCGACCGTATTGTGCGCCACCGCAGAAAGCTCGTAATCATCGCCAGCACGTAAGACTTGAGCGACGTCGTCGTGGGGATCCAAGGAAAATGTGCCTGTGCCCGACCAACTGAGGCCGCGACAAACATTGGCCTGGCCGTGTTCGGAACGGGCTAGCCGCAATTCGATTCCCTGGTTGTGAAGCTCTCGCTTCAACGCCCTGAATACTGCTCGAACCGGGTCAACCAAATTCTTAAAAAGGGCATCGACGTACGGCCGCGCGTTTTCGGCGTCTGCGAAATAGGTGGCTGCATCCTTCCTGTAGTGAGATGCGCCGACATATTGTCCGGGCACACCATCTTTACGCTCTCTGAGACCAGAGCTTCCAATAAAGTTCGTAGTGATCTCCTCGGCTACTTCGGTGCTGAAAGCTTGCTTGATGTGCAGAGCGGTGAGCTCACCTTTCAGGACCGAGATGATCTCCGCCGTGTTGATCGACCCGGTCCGTTCTTTGATCGAAACCGGCGAGATGGCTGGCACTTGAGATATCTGACTAGGCATTGTCTTGCTCCTGTAGTGCGTGTTCAAGGATGGTGATGCCACGATCGAGTTCGGCATCGGTGATGGTTATCGGTGGGAGGACTTTGATAACGTCGCGATTTGGCCCCGAGGATTCGATAAGAAGGCCATTTTCGAATGCGACATCGTGCACGCGGCCGACAACTGCCGGTGAACGGCATTTCAGGCCGGCCATCAGACCGCGGCCGCGCTTCTGTTCGATGTATCTTGGAAATTTCGCAACCAGGCGATCGAGGTGCGTTTGCAGCCTGACGGCTGTCCGCTCGACACCTGCAGTAAATTTCCTATCCGACCACATCTTGCACATGGCTCCTGCCGTCACGAAGGCGAAATTGTTGCCTCTGAAGGTCCCGCTATGTTCTCCGGGCTTCCATATGTCCAAGTCGGGTCGAATCAGAACGATGGACAACGGACTACCTGAACCGCTTAGGGACTTGGAAAGACACACAATATCCGGTTCGATTTTCGCGGACTCGAATGAGAAGAAATCGCCAGTTCGGCCCGCACCCGCCTGAATATCGTCGACGATAAAAACAATGCCGTGCGTACGGCAAATGCGCTGAATTTCCGTGAGCCAAGCTGCGGATGCGGCGTTCATGCCGCCTTCGGCCTGGATGGTCTCCAGAATGATTGCGGCAGGCTTTTCTATGCCGCTCCCCGGGTCGCTCAAAACGCTGTCGATGTAACTGGCGGAATCGAAAGCTTGGCTCGGATAGCCGTCATAGGGAACACGGATCACATCGTGGCGAGCGACGCCTCCCAGTTCCCTGGTTGAGGCCGAGCCCGACACCGCTAGAGAGCCGAGCGACATGCCGTGGAACGCATTCGTAAAGGCCATGACGCTCGAGCGGCCGGTGTATTTTCGCGCCAGCGCCAGCGCCGCTTCGTTGGCGTTCGTGCCGGTCGGCCCGGGAAACTGAATCTTGTACGAAAGGCCTCTGGGTTTCAGGATCCAATCGACGAACCCTTCAATGAAGTCACGCTTTGCCGCCGTATGCATATCAAGCGACAGAAGAATGTTCTCACCGACGAGATATTCAATCGCTGGCGCCATAATATCCGGATTGTTGTGCCCGTAGTTGAGTGCGCCGGAACCCACCAGGAAATCGATAAAGGGCTTACCCGTCTCGTCCCAGATCGTCGCCCCAAGGGCCTTCGTAAAGACGGTGGGGAACGCCCGGCAATAACGACGAACGTTAGATTCATGAGCCGTGAAAGCGTCGGTGTCCATATCAAGTCCTCTGCACATAGTCTTTCAAAGAAGAGAGCTGTTTAATGGCTAGTGGTTTGCGGCAGATGTTCGTCGCTTAACGTTGAAGCAGAATGCCGGAGGCAGCTTTGTTTGGTCTGGGTTTGGTCTGGTGATGCCGGCATCCTCATCAAATATTGTTGGGTTGCGTTGCCCTCCATTCGGATGCTTTCGAATGTGCTGCAACAGGATGGCTTCTAAAGCTTCCGCGAAAGCATCGCTACTATGGCATCAGGTAGTTGACGTACCCACCCTTCGCTGCCCATAGCGCTCCGGACAAATGAATGAGTCCAAGGAGATCAGCAGGGTCGCGTCGCCAGAGGTTGTGTCGCTCGGCGGTAGCGAAGCCGCTCGCGAGCGCGCTCCTCAATAGCGCCGTAGCGAGCGAGCGGCTTCGCGGCGGTCATCAATATTCGCCGTTCAACCTCGGGCTGCGGACACCAACCTGATTCAAGAAACTATTTGATGACCGATGACACAGCGAAAGCCACGCTCTCTTTGAGAAGAATGCGGATTCCGATCTCTTGCGCGATGACTGGCCCGAGCCGCCGGATCAAGAGGGCGGGGCCGCCGTGGACCCCCTTGACGGAAAGCCCGTTCGTAGGCCAGGCGGAAGCAACCGGGAGACGCGCTGGCGAAGGGCCGCATCGGTTTCGAGAACGTCCACTACCGCGACGGCAACCATCCCCGGCCGCAGCTGGGCTGCTGCCTTCAGGCGAGTCGAAAAGGAGATCGTCCGGGAGGGTGAAGGCGTTGACGAGGTGAGCCGTGAGTAAGCAATCAAGCTCTGATCGGGATCGACTAACACTGTTTCCATCCGACCGATGGTTGACCTGTGATCGGCGTTACCTCAAGCTAGGCAGGCCGACAAGCTCGGTTGGAAGGCGAAGACCTTTCGATGAGCTCGTCTCCGAAATGCTCGAGGCCCACTGCCGCGCCTACAGGAACATACTGGCGTAACGTGAAAACACGATGGCGTCGCGGGCAGGTGCATCTGTCGTGGGGCCATCCGCACTGCCAGGCACGCCCTCTCGGCCGGCATGCACTCAGGTCCGGTCGTTTGGGTCGGCGAATTCACACATCCTGCAAAGCAGAAAACCATCTGCTCCATTCATGCGGTCGACGATTTCGCGAAAAACTGGCTTTTCAAACAGAGCGGAGTAACCCTCATATAGAAGGTTGCCCAATACGTGACGCCGTTCAAAATCCATAGAGCACAGGGTAACGTCGCCGTTTGGAAGAAGAACATTCCGATACTGTCGTGCGTCCACGCAGGTTAGGGCTCCGACCACTGGCTGACGTGGTGCAACGATCTTAGGGTCGACGCTTCCACCCCTACTGCTCACCGGCCGCGCTTTTATCAGGGCTTCGGTAGGAATAATGTCGGCTATATCTGGGTGGGGCTCGCCCAAGGCCACGAATCGGATCAAGGGGATGTCCGCGTCGACGAGTTGACGAACCAGATCGCGATACTTGTCTCCGACCAGGCGGCTGTTCATGTAGGTGCCGTCATCGAAAACATGGACCACGAATACGCCCAAGCGCAAGGCTTGCAATCGCTGCAGGTCCTGCCCGTTCATTCCCACCAGCGTCGTAAAAATCCTGATGCCATGGCCTTTGGCGAAGGCGTGCTCCACCATTTCGGTACAGTCCGGATTGAGCCAAGGTTCGGAGTATCCCGCAAAACCAATGTCGACGGAAGTCGGTACGCGGGCCAGACACCGCTTGAAATCTTCAAGATCCAGATGACTCGCATGAGACACTTTTCTTTGCCGGACCGCGAACTTGTCCTGGGGACAATATGAACATCCTACGACGCATCCCGTGGTCGTCGTTATCTCCAAAACCCTGCCGGCTGTGTTTGCTGAGCGAAGTTCCGGTAAAATCACTGGTGATTACTCCCATCTACTTCCTGCGAAGCGCCACGATGGTGTGCGTGTGCCTTTGGCTTTCTGATACCGCCTGCTGATCTACCGAGGCAACGCAGACATCTACCCTTTTTGGCAGCCTAAGCCGCCCGGTTCACCGATTTGCCGGGCCGACCCTTCACAAACTTCCAGCGCGTCGGACCAGAGACAGCATTGCATCTTTCGAGGCATCACTCGCTCCGGAGATGTAGCCTCAACCGTTGGTCGCTGGCCCGTCGCCGAGATGCGCGCGCAGCACCCTCGAACCCGCCGGAGAGAAGCTTTCTGGATGCCGTCGATCATCCTTCATCGAGCGAGTTCCGTGTTCTCATGCGGGTCAGCCCTCACACTATATTGCCGCACATCGACCAGCAAAGGCCGAGCTAGTGCGCCTGGCGCGCAGTTACTGCGAGATAGGCTTCGAAAAGCCCGACAGGGCTAAGACGCTCCGCTGTATTGAACCCGAAATGTTTTCTGACAGCTGTCAGATTTTGGACACACATCACTCATCGTCAGTCGCTTAATACGGATGGTAATTTCTTCCAGGAATCGGTGACATTGAACACCACCCTGTCATGACCGCCCAATCTCAGCGAAGCGAACTCAGCATCGCCACCAGGACCAAGCCTGAAGATAAATCCGCCGTAGCAGCGTCAACGACATTTTGCTTTCGAAGCCGGATGGATTGCACGAGGTGATTCGCGCCGTGATGCAGGAGGTGCTCGAGGCCGAGATGGACGAGGCGCTGGGTGCTTCGAAGAGCGAGCGCACGCCGGAGCGTCTCGGCTATCACGCGCGCTACTACGGGCGGAGAACTAGCTGCGCACCTACGGCGGTTGGATAATCCCAAGGTTCAAAGCTTTTACAACAGCTACCGTTCTGCTGGTCGCATCCAACTTCCGCATTACATTTTTTAAATGGAAATCTATCGTATTTCGTGATCTGCCTAAAATAGTTCCTATTTCCCAAGATGATTTTCCTTGTGACACCAAATCAATGCACTCTATTTCTCTCGGAGACAGGTTATGAGCTCGTTCCGACGCAGTCGTAGTGTCGAACTTCGTAACCATCCGATGAAACCGCAGCGCGGCCATTTGCAGGTAGGTGATCGCTCTATTCTGCAATTCGCAGTCCGAGGATTGAGCAAAACTCACAAACCTAAAGCTGCCACCAGGGCCATGTAATGGGACGGTAACGCCTGACCTCAAGCCGAATGTTGCTGCTTCGTCCAAGACGCGGCGTCCATCTTCAGTTATGTTTTCATCAGTATACACCTCGCTCCATCGAAAGGGTCCCGCCTCCTTTCGACCTTTCTTGATGAGGGGGTCTATTTTGGCATAGCCCATTCTCGAGTAGCGCTCCTGCCATTCAGCAGGATAATTCCACATCACCACAGAACCCTCCCGGTTCGGCTTGAAAGCCCTCTCTGATGCGAGCGGCCCATAGGCAATCCACGGGCAATCGAAATTCAGCGCAAACGCAGACAACAGTTCGAACAACTGTTCGGATTGAGCGACATCATCAGTCATCTTGAGGAATAGGTCTAACTCCACCGCAATCCGCCGGAGTTCCATGATGTCTCCTTCATTGCGTTCTCATTGGTGCACAGTTTGCTCCAACCCAGCCTCGCAACATCCGAAGTCAACGGGACTCGAGCCGGAGTTCCTTCCGCCACCTGGAGTACCCTCAAGAGTCGTGCCAGCTTGCGAGCGAAGCTTCTCCTTCAGGTCGTCAATCGACGGGGGAGGTACCCAGGAGGCGAACCGACAGCACTGTGTCGGGGAGCGCACAATCCGACAGTCGAGCATTCGATTGACGGAATATGGGCAGGAAAGTATTCGCGGCGCGCTTTTGAAATCAGCACCTAAGTGCCGGGCCTGAGAAAGCTGCATTGCAACTGTACTTATTTGATCGAGGCAAGAACAAGCTCAAAATTCAATCGATACATCGACCTTCTTTTCCAATCTCCCGAGTTGAGCAGCCGTAGCAATCGTATCGACTGGATGGCGGCTGACTTTCTCCAGGCTCGGTAACCTGCTGAATTTGTCCTTCGGATGTTCCCGCTCAGTTGGCACGACTTTTGAACTCACCGTCGTGAGGCGGCAAGAGCTGCCCGCCAAAATTGATGCTGTTATGGGGGAGGTCGAAATTCCAGTTTTGTCTTTTATCGTCTTTGGGACCGAGCGTGTTGATGCGCCCGCTTGGAAACTATGAGACGTTTCCCCGTCCATGGGCGCGGCGCCACTTGTCGCGACGTTTTCGCCTTCACTGTTCGCCTCTGGAACAGGCAGCCGGCCCGGCTCGCGATCATCATGACCGCGATGCTCGCCTCCACGCTGGCTGACGTGTTGATGCCGCTCTATTCTGGCCGACTCATCGACGCTGTTTCTCGTGCTGCTAATGCGGCAGCACCAGCTTCGGATTCAGCTGTTGCAGCATTCTCTGTACCGATTGCATTGGCACTCGGTGGCATTGCCATGCGCCACGTCGCCTTCATTGGCCTGAGCGACCTGGTGTTGAAAATGATTTCCGACGTCGCGACCGAAGCGTTCCATCATGTGCAGCGCTTTTCGACAGACTGGCATGCAAACAGCTTCGCCGGCTCGACAGTGCGCAAGATAACGCGCGGCATGTGGGCGCTCGACCTCCTCAACAGCACGATACTCGTCACGCTGCTCCCGTCGTTTGTCATCTTGATCGGCTCGACGGTGCTGCTCGGCTGGCACTGGCCGGTCATGGGCGTGATCTTTGCTTGCGGCTCTCTCGTCTACCTTGCGTTTTCGATTTCGCTGTCGCTCGGCTATGTCGCGCCAGCGGCGAGCCTTGCCAACCGATGGGACACAAGGCTCAGCGGCGCGCTTGCGGACGCGGTCAGTTGCAACGCTGTGGTCAAGGGCTTCGGCGCAGAGGTTCGCGAAGACGAGCGGCTTGCAAATATCATGACGAAATGGCGGCACCGCGCGCGCCGGAGCTGGGTGCGCGGAACGATCATCGGCTCAACCCAAGGCGTAACTTTGGTTGCGCTCAGGGTGGCGGTGGTCGGATATGCCCTGCTTCTGTGGTCGCATGGACAGGCAACGCCGGGCGAGATAGCATATGTTCTCACGTCCTTCATCGTCCTGCAGGGCTATCTGCGTGATGCCGGCATGCATGTCCGCAACGTGCAGCACTCGGTTAATGATATGGAAGAACTGGTGGCCATCCACAATCAGCAGGTGGATGTTGCCGATCGTCCAGAGGCCAAGCCGATCCGGATCACGAACGGCCGTATCGATTTCGAGAACGTCCACTTCCGCTACGCCAACCATCCCCTGCCGCTCTATAGCGAATGTTCGCTGTCGATTGAAGCTGGCGAAAGGGTTGGGTTGGTTGGACCCTCCGGTTCCGGCAAGACAACATTCGTGAAGCTGATCCAGAGACTCTACGACCTGAGCGGCGGCCGGATCCTGATAGACGGTCAGGACGTCTCGGAGGTGACCCAAGAGTCCCTTCGTTCGCAGATCGCGATCGTGCAGCAGGAGCCGATCCTGTTTCACAGGTCGCTTGCCGAGAACATCGCCTATGGCCGGCCTGGCGCGAGCCAGGCCGAGATCGAGCAAGCGGCACGACTGGCAAGTGCCCACGAATTCATCGCGCCCCTGCCGAAGGGCTATGGGACATTGGTCGGCGAAAGGGGTTTGAAGCTCTCCGGCGGCGAGCGCCAGCGCGTGGCGATCGCGCGCGCCTTCCTCGCGAACGCGCCGATCCTTATTCTGGACGAGGCCACATCGAGCCTCGATTCGGAATCCGAGGTGCTCATTCAACAAGCGGTGGATCGGTTGATGGTGGGCCGAACCACACTCGTCATCGCACACCGGCTGTCGACGGTCCGCTCGCTCGATCGGCTGCTCGTCTTCGACCGTGGCCGCATCATGGAGGACGGCGATCATGCCGCCCTGATCAATCTCGATGGTGGCATTTACCGCCGCCTCTTCGAACGGCAGGCGTTGGAACTCGCGAAGGGCCTGGCCTGATCGCTAAACCGGCTTGCGCGATGCGCCGAGCCGTTGCCGGAGAGGGGTGTGGCAGTGACGAGCGGCGGGCGTTAGGCGGCAAAACCAGCACGGCCGGAACTGTCCGCCAAACGGGCGAGCGGGAATGCACCACGTCTAAGCTTCGGCGAATGCGCGCAGTTACACGCGGGCACCGAATTGTCGCGCCTAACGGCGCACGCACCAAAAGGGCGGGAATGTCGACGGCCCGGGAAGAGTGCGGCCCTCGCCGTTACCCACATTTCGCCAAAGGAAGCGAAGTCAACGCACATTGAGAGGGCGGTGCTTCCCGGCCGGCCGGGATCCCTGTCGCTGGCCCAACCTACCGCACGCTGGCCACGTCAACGGTTCAAAGTCCCTTCGGTTCGCAAAGTCGTCCCCTTGGAGACCCGGAAGCGCAGGAGCTCCGACCGCAGTCTTCGCTCAACTCTGGCCATCTGCTCCGGGATTGGATTCCGTTCCCTTGCTAGCACAGTGGCAGCTGAGCACGAACTCGCCGGCCCCGTGTCTTTCGATTACGGCCAACGGGCTTAGGAAGAGATTGGATTCGCCGGCCCTCTGCGGAGCGAATGAACAGTTCTACAGATCATCGACGTCCGCGAAAAAGAGCACGCAGCCGAAATAGCAGGCCTGAAGCAGCAGCGAACAGGCCAGCGTCGTGACGACTGCCACACGGATCGAATCCAAAGCGAAGTAAACCATCGACGCATTGCTGCACAGGACCAGCCCCACGAGCCGACAAAAAGATGAAGTGCAACGCCGTTCTCCTGGTTTTCGCCAGATCATGTTGCGAGCTCGTCGGCCGCAACATGCGTCTGGCAGTTCTTGGGGCAGACGCGGCCGCAGGCTCCGCAGCCTATGCAGCGGCCGGCATCATCGACAACCATGATCATGCGATTGAGCTTGCCGTCGAAATCGTCGTCCTCGTCATCGCAGGGGCCGAGGATTTCACCCGCATCATCAACGCCGTGAAGATGCATGACATCGCGCGAGCAGACCTTGAAACAACGGCAGCAGCCGATGCAGATTTGCTATCGATGGAGGTCAGGTACGACGGCATCCAAATGGAGCCGTCACGGGTGGTGAATGTGCGCATCATCCTAAATTCTTCATTGAAGCGAGTTCTCTCTTGGCAACATCCAACTCGGCATAAACGGCTTGGGTTTTCTCGGCGACTTCCTGTATGTCGGCCCACTTGCCCGGCAGACCCTCGACGAGGTCCTGCAATGCCATCTTGGCAATAGCTGCACGCAACTGGAGCTTTCAGACTTTTTTCCTCATCCTATCTAGGTCTGACATAGATCCTTCCTGGAACAATGGTTTTCTTGATGCGCTCCATCTCGGGCTAGGCTTCAATGGCTGCAGTCGCATCGTCGACCAGTTTCGTACCGGCCTCAGCAAGTTTGCGGAAAGTCTCGAAGCCGAACCGGTGGACGTCTCGACAGAACGCCCAACCGCCGGAAGCCCCCACGGGTTTCATTTCTATTGTCGGCGACGTCGACACGCCGGAGCGCTCCTCGATCGCAAGCGCTACGGCGGTGTAAACATGTCGAGCCTCCACAGCGCGTCAGGATCGGGATCGCCGCCAAAGGGTACCGCACGTTGCTGTTGCTTGGTGATGATGAACTCGGCCAGCAGCTCGGCATCCGAATGGCCTTCCCATAAGCCGAAGGAATCCTGAGTACGAATGAGCCGCAGGAGGCATTTGACGAACGGGGAAGCAAGGGCCTCGTCGTCCCCGTGGACAGCAGGGCCAACCGGTTCATGAGGAATTTCGCTTTTCCCCAATTTCAGTACTCCTCTTGAAGGACGATCTCTTTTTCTGCGATGTGTGGTTCGGGCGCTTGCGTGGGCGGGGAATGGCTTGGGCGAGCCGATCCCACGCAACAGTGTCCCGTGGCCGACCTCGAGCACGTCCACCAATGCGAGACCTTTCACCGCGGCGCGAACGCCTGCGCCGCGGTTCGACCCGAGGTAAACGCAATGGAAATTCCACCTGCCGCAAGCCGCGCACTTTTGCGGCATCGACGTTATTGCTGCGAAGTGCGCCTGGGCGGGCGGATTTGCCGGTGTTCAATTCCAATTGTCATGCCCTTCGCGATCCTTGCTCAGGAAGTGACAGCGTTTTGAGTTTCGGAAGTCTTGTTTTGCGGAGCCACACAGAGACCCGCGTGACAGGCAGGCTCACCCGTGTAGTTGGCCAGGGCTTGGAGCAACGAGGTGAGGTAGCGCTGTTTGGTTTGGTCCGGCACTGGCTCCGAATGGTCCAGCGATTTGATTGCCACCTCGATCAACTCGATCGCCCGGTCCTTGTTGCCGCTCTCGTAATAATACTGAGCGACCGGAAAGTAACACCCGAATTTAAAGTCTCCATCGCCTTGCGGAGGATTAAGTTCCAGGATCTGTTCGGAGAGCTCCTTGCCCATCGCAAAGCGATCATCATGCGGAAGATGGGAGTTGTCGATCGTGGGATGGAAGAGTTGGTTCAGCGCCATCACCACCCAAGACATCGCTTCGAACTTTTTGTTGATCGCGTCCTCGACCAATTCGCGCATAAGCGGCAAGCCGGTTTTGATGTCGCGCAGCTTGTGAAGCAGAATATCCGCATGAACCCGCCGAAAATCAAAAGAGTCTGGCATCACGGCGAGGCCTTCTTCGATGGCCAATAGTGCCGCTGCCCAATCCTCGTCCTGCATCGCCGGCCCAAGTTTGGCGTATATCGGCTGACTCAGCGACGATTCGCGCACACGCGAGATTCGCTTTGCATCGACGGCTTTCGCTTCATAGCTGCTGCGCCAGCTGCCGTTAAGGACTTTCGGCAAAACGTCATCGAGAGGTGCCGGGTGGCCGATATAAGCGATGTGGCCGTCGCGGTCGACCACGAACGAGGTGGGAATCCCGAACGAAGAGCTGGGTTCCAGCCAGAGCTTTTTCATTTCGCCAGTGCAATCGAACGCTGTCCGATAATTCAGATTCGGGAACTTCTCGGTCAGCCAGGCATCCACGTTGGTCCGCGCTTCGTCCGCGGTTGCAGCCTTTTCGCAAGCTGCGACTCCGATAATCTCAAATCCGCTGTCTTTATATTTCTCCTGCAGTTCGATCAAATGGGGCATGGCGTGGACACATGGTCGGCACCAAGTCGCCCAAAATTCAACGAGGTAGACCTTGCCGGGCCGAAGGCTCGTGAGGGGCTCGCCACGCAGCCAGTTCTCCACTTTCAGCGCAGGAGCCGGGGACCCCATACGCAGTTCCATCTTGGTGTCCAAAGTCATTCCACACCTTTCGTCTCTTTTGTCGCGGAATATTTTCCAGTCAAAATCGGACACGGTCTCGAGGGCATTGCTCCCTCTCGCTTGCTTCAGCGGAGCTCTCACCGTGTTGCCGCACATCAAGCACGGCAAAGGGCATGCCAACCCTTCTTAGCTTCGGCAAGCGCCGGTACCGCCTTGAATAAGCGAGCCCTAACACGGCCAGCTGACGTTAACCTGAATGTCGGCTTTCGACGGCTCACCTTAGCGGCTGCCGTTTAGGAAGGTGAGAGTTTGGCTGGCCCGCTGGCGATAAGACCGGCTTCGGCGTCCTGGAGTAGTCGCACTTCGGCGATGGGGTCGAAAGTGCGGGAGAGGCTCGGTACCCTTGCAGCCACCGCCGCATGTGGCCCGGCGTCATAATTCGCGTCGCGGTTGCCAACGGCGGCGTTGGGCTCGATCCACGTGGCGTTGAGCCCGACAGCACGTAAAGCTGCATCGTGATTGAATGCCCTTTGCTGTTTCACGCCAAGCAGGAGTCGCGCGACGCTACCTTGCTCAAGCGCGAGCAGAGCGATCTGACGCCGTAGGAATATTGCTCGTCCCGCTTTTGCCGCCAGAGGCGGAAATCTTTCCTGAATGCCACCGCCGATCATCAATATCGACGAATCATATCCCGCTGCCCATTTGTTCGACTCCGAGGTCGGGCCAGCACTCCGTCAAGGGACGGTTGATGAACCCTAGATGCTCGGGATTGGCGCATGGCGCGCGCCGCAGAAGGCTGTCAAGGATGCGGCGCGCTCGCCAGGCCAGCAGCCCAAAGTTCGGATCAGCCAGCCCGCGCTGTCCAAGGCAGGCGTTCTGAACGAAAAGGCGTCGGTCTCGCGGTCCGTCCCAGTACACCGAAAAATCCTCGCCGATGGCGAGCTCATTGCCGATCTGTTCGAGGCGATCTGCGATCGGTTCTAGGAAACCCGGCAGCGGTTTCTCGTACCCGGTGGCCAGGATGACGATATCGGCGGTTACTTCTCCGATGTTGTCCAAGCCGCGTTGCAGCGTGAGCCTGTGCCCTGCTCCGGCATTGATGCAGCGCGACACGTTGCAACTTGGCCGCAATGTGATCTCGCATTGGTGTGGCTCGAGAAAGGCGTGGTGGTAGAGCGCCTGATAGACCGCGCGCAACTTGCTTTCTGAAATGCCCTCGGAGGCAAGCGCGAAACGCCGCAGGAACAGCTGTCGATGCACCTCGCTCATCGCAGCAAAACGATCCGAGAAGCATGGCGTGAACAGCCCGTTTGTGAACGCGTGGTCGTCGAAAGGCATCTCGCGCGTCAAGACCCATGTGATCGCCGCGGGCCGCCGTTCTTTCGGCCGGCCGACAAGGTGCAGTAGCAGCTCGGCTCCCGACTGTCCGCCGCCAACAACGCAGACATGCTTTTTTTGCACCTCAGGATTGATGTGGGCCAACTCAGATGAGTGGAACAGGTTGGGTCCAGTCCAGCCATGAAACTGAGGCGGAATTTGCGCCTGCTTGCCTATGTCGATGACGAGGTTTCTTGCATCAAGGACCGCGTTGTCCGTCCGCACGCGAAACTCGCCGTCAAAGCGGATTTCGCGAACGGCCTCGCCGCCACGGACAAGCGGATTCTTCTGGAACGCCCAGTTGAGATATTGGGCGAACTCGGCTCTAAGCACCCCGTGAAATTGCGCATTGAGGAAATTGTAAAGACGCCCGTTCTCGTGGAGGTAGTTTACGAATGTGTAGGCTGATCGCGGATTGACCAGAGTAACCAGATCCTGGAAGTGGCCGACCTGGAGCTCCGCGCAATCGAAAGCGCTGCCTGGATGTCCTCGGAAATCGACCTCCCGGTCCAGGAACAGTGCCCCTTGCGCAATCTCTTCCTGTATCTGACACGCAAGGCTCAAATTAGATGGTCCAGCACCCACACCAATACAAAAGAGGTCCACTTATCCTTACTCCTCTAGGAGTGTTTTCCAACTCAGCGGCATGTTGACGTCGATTGCCGGGCATTGAGCAATGCGAACCTCACAGGCATGCTTGAGCCGCGGTCCCGACTGAGAGGACAGCAAAAGCGTGTGCCGCCTTCCAGGTCTTGGGCTCAATGTCGGCGGCATCGACAGCGGCGCGGCGTGATCCGAACCCAAGAGCAGAAGGAAAGTGTGTGATGCTGTCGCGCGGCTCTTCCGGATCTTACGGCGGCTTCTAGCGCCGGCCTCCACCCCAGGAGTGGCTGTTTCCCTGCCACGACGGAAGCGGCTCTTTCTTTCGAGGGGCGTAACCATGGATAACGGCTCTTAATGCTTTCGGAGACTCCCATGCATGCGGCGTGCCGGATAAAGACCTGTCAAACCAACGAGTTCGCGCAGTTCCAGCTCGTCTGGAATCCGACATTGTCGCACGCCCGACGATCGGGCAGGGGAAGCTCCGCGGCAGCGGCCCTTGCACACCGCAGGCTGACAGGGACAGCCGCCGATTTGACGCGCGTCCGGGTACTGATAAGGGGCCTTCCAACAGGGTTCGCGCACGAGGCGGGGTCTCCTGGTACACCCGCCCTGTGGCTTGGCTGCGGTCTGCTGCAGCCGTTCGTCTTTACTGCCCGTTGCGGACGATCTCGCACGAGTTGGTTCACGAGAGCGTCGTGAAGCAGTCGAGGCGTCCGGTTTGGCTCTGACAAGCGTCGCAAGATGTTCGCGGATCCAGCCATGTCTCCGCAATCCGACCGGTAACCGACGACGACTTCGGACTGGTTGGCGGTCCTACGACCTGATCGGTGTTCCTACGGAGCTGATCAGCGAGCCAAAAACAGCGGCAATGTGGTCTTCCCAAAGCTCCAGCTCGGCGGACCGCCGAAAATCCGCTCACGCAGCCCACGGCTGCCATAAGCACCCATAACCATCATGTCAGCACAGATGTCGTTCGCGTGCTGGGTCAGCACTGTGCCCGCCGATTTGCCGGCGCTCTTAAGCAGGTCAACGGAGACCCGAGCACCGTGCCGAGTAAGATAGGCAGCGATGTCAGCTCCAGACTGCGCGCCTTTCCCGTTGTTTTGCGCCTTTGGATCGACCATAGCGACACAGACTTCCTTGGCAGCGGATAGGATACTAAGAGCTTCCCGAACCGCACGCGAGGCCTCTACACGCGAATCCCAGCCGACCAGCACGCGTCGAGGCGACAGCGTCGCCTTAACGCCCTTCGGCACGATGAGCACCGGCTTTCCGCTATCGAACAAGCAGCCGTTGACAACAGGAGGTCCGAGAGTCTCATCGTTGAGGAGGTCTCCTCCAACGATCGTCAGGTCAGCGCAGAGCGCCCGCTGTCGTGCCACTTCACCGAGGCTAGCCGGATCGCAATAGTCGGTGTCAACGTCACAGGAAAGCGACATAGCTTTCAGCCTTTTGAGGATATCCGCGGACCGTCTTTCCATTCTGGTCACGTCCTGTGAAAATTTCTCGATTTGCTGAAATCGATAGTTCGGTACTGCAATTGCCTGTGCACGTCCTGTATTCCATTCGGGGGGCGGAGACGACATCAAGAGCAATGGAGGCGGTATAATGAGTACCGATAGGTGCGCGCCGACCTCGGCACACAGTCCGGCAGCTGTTGTGAGGTCCTCATCAGAATGATCAGCACCCGTCACACTGAATATGCTTTTAAATTCCATTTGCCTGCTTCTCCTGGTCTTCGTTAGGAGCGCCTCAAAGCGGCAACACCGCTCTCAGGAGGAAGAGAGAGCGGCACCACGTTCGATCACCGATTTCAGTCGTCCGGCTTCTCGAGCGAGTAGCCGGCCGACCTGACGGTGCGAATGACGCTGCCGGGCAAGGCCGTTTTCAGCGCCCTCCTGATTCGGCTGATATGGACATCGACGGTGCGTGCACCGACATGAATGTTGGGCAGCCAGGCCGCCCCGATAAGCTCGTCCCGGCTGAAGACCTTGCCGGGGGCCTCAATCATAAGCCGCAGCACGTTGAAATCGATCCGTCCGAGATGGATGTCGTGGCCATTACCGCGAACCCGATGGGCATCGAGCTTCATCTCCAGGCCTCCACAACAAATCCAACTGTCGTTTTCAACCCCGTTCGGACCACGCTTGGTCAGCCCGAGCCTCGCCCGCAGGCAGTCGAGCAGCTTGGCCGGAGCCACCGGCCGCACAAAGCTCTCAACGCCTGCCTTCAAGAGATCGAGGTGCTGGTGCTCGGCGCCAGGCGCGATCAGGGCGATGATAGGCAGGTCGGTGGTGCGCGGTTCCCGCTTGAGGTGGGCGCAAATTGCGGACCCGTTTATGCTGGCTGGGTCGCAATCCAGCACTACGGCCTGAAGCTCCCGTTGTTCGGCCAAGGCCAGCGCAGCCTTCGCGCCGTCTGCCGTCTCACTGCTGAAACCGTCAACCTCCAGTATGTGGCTGTAGAGCAGATAGAACTCGGCATCTTGCGAGCAGATCAGGACCAGCGGCTTCTTCATCGGCGATACCCCAACAACCTGGTCGGCCTCGAGTCCCTGGATCGAGGGGACTGGCCAACATAGTTTCTCGGGTCCGTCATGATGGCCTTTCTCGAAAATCGCGCCCATCATGCCAGCGCCACGTGGGGAAAGGTTTCGATGACTGAAATCGCATCGTCGACCAGCTTCGTACCGGCCGTGGCGAGCTTCAGGAGCGTCTCGAAGCCAAACCGGTGGACATCGCGCAGCGTTTTGGACAAAACGACCAGCCGTCCGGTCGTGAAAAGCACCCGACCAAAACCCTCATGGCTCACCTGGATCATCGGCGATGCCATAAGGCCGCAGCGCTCCTCGATCGCAAGCCCGATGGCGGCGTAGTACTTGTCGAGCCTCCACAGCACGTCGGGATCGGGATCTCCGATGATTGGGATCCCTCGGCGCTGTTCCTTGGTAATGATGAAGTCGCCCAGCAGCTCAGCGTCCGCTTTGCGTTCCCACGAGCCATAGGAATCCTGAGAACGGATCAGCCGCACGAGGCATTTGACGAACGGGGTGCAAAGAGCCGCCTCGTCTTCGGCGACAGCTGGGGGGATTGCGGGGTCAGGCATTGGCGTCCTCCTCTTTTCAGTCCTCGTCCTCGAAGGACGGTTTCTTTTCGGCAATGCCCGCTCGCGCCAGCACCTTGCGCAGCCAAGGCGGAGGACACGTCCTGAGCATCATCTGCGTGCGCAAGAGCACCTGTGGGATCGATTGGGGCTCCGCCACTTTGATCGGGTGGATTTTTGCCGCGACAAGCTTGGCTGCCGAAGGGCCGCCAATTGCCAGACAAAACAGGATCTGACAGCCCTTGAGCGCATCCACCTTTGGCGTGATGCGATCATCGCGCTCGGCCCGATGCTCCCCGCTTTCATCGGACACGTCATCGAAGGCCACGGCTTCTACGAGATTCCATTCCTCGCGCGTCACGTCGTAGACAGCAAAGCGCCTGGCCGACCCGAAATGGGCGTTGAGGTCCTGCATGTCCTGAGTGGCGATCGCAACGCGCAATGCGCCCTTACGTCGTTCAGGCATCGGGGCGAAAACCTCACTACTGACCAGCGAGAGGCGGCGAACAGCGTTCATCGTGATATTTCTCGATTACGGAGTGGATCAAGCGCCTCAGGAGTGGGCGCGTGTTGGTTGGCCTGGAAGATGCTGGCGACCTCGAAGATCATGTCGCGGGTGCCCTGATAGAGAATTGCGAGCTTGTGCTGGCTGCCTAGTCGATCGAAGACCGGGAACCCGATGCGCATGAGCGGAATTCGGAGCCGCTCCGATGCTTGGCGCCCGTGCGAATGCGTGACAAGCAGGTCAGCACCGACGGCAAGACTTTCCAGATCGCCGAGATCGCCGATCTGAACCGAAACCGCCGGGACTTTCTCGAGAATTTTAGACCTGTCGGTCGTTGTGACGGCCGCGGCTATCTCGGAGCCGAGGCCAGCAAAGAAGGTCGCAAGTTGGAACAGCTGGTCTGGTTCGGCAGCGATGGCAATTTTCTTGCCGCCGAAATGGAAATGTCCGTCGAGCATCGCGTCCTGCAATTGCGCCCGGCGCCGGCGCACGCGGGCCGGTACCGCCGCGCCCGAAATCGCAGACAGCAGCGACACGAAGCGGTCCGTGTCCTGCAGCCCAGTCAGTGACTGGAACAACACGTAAGGCACGCCGGTCAACCCGTGCAGCGCTTTCGCCGGGCGGCGCATGTGCTCACCGATGGCGATGCATTGCATGGCCGTGCCCAACTCGCGAATGTCTTCGACGCTGGTGCCGCCGTATGTGGTCGCTACCCAGCGGTCAGGAACCGTACCGTCGAGCGAGCCTGAAATGTCGGGCAGAATAACCGGCTTGAGCCCAAAGCTTTCAACCATGTCACGCATATGCTCGATGTCGGCGACAGTGAGGTTGCATCCGGGCAGGATCGCGATCTTCTTCGGCTGCCGCGCACGTTCGCCCGAGCCTGTAATCCCTTTGATCATTGCGGTGACTGCCTTGGCCCAGCCCTCTTCGATCGCGCCGTCAAAATCCGGCGTGTTGGCCAGCACGACCTCCGTACCCGCAAGCTCTTGCGTGTGCTTCAGCTTGATGTTCGCAATATCACTCGCGCAATCTTCGCCACGCGTCTCCACCAGCGCGGTCGTGCACACCCCGATCAGCTTTGGCTTCGTGCGGTTCTTGAGGTTGAGGATGGCTTCTTCAAGATGGTCGGCAGCGCCGAGGATGGTCGCCACCTCATCCATCGCTGTTGTCTGCAATGGAATCGTTTCTTTGAAGTGCCGTACGAAGAGCACGAGCGCGAAGCTTGTGCATCCCTGGCTGCCGTGGAACAGCGGCATCGCGCCGTCGACCCCAAGAAAGGCAAAGGCGGCACCCAGCGGCTGCGACGACTTCAGCGGGTTCACCGCCGCGGATTTGGTCTGGGGAAGGATGCGGGCCATCGGTCGCCTCAACACTCGCTGAACTCGTGTGCCGTCGCGCCGGCGAATTCATCGAACAGGTGCCCGGACTCCTTCTTCGTGCATGGCAGTTCGTCTTTTAGATCAGGCTGGCAATCCCACGGGGCCGGCTGGCGCACCTGAGACCAGACCGGATTGTGAATGGCGAGGTCGATCTGGCGTACGAGTTCCACCATGCCGGCATAGCCGGCATAAGGGTGCTGGCGCTCCTGGTTGATATCGAGCCAGGGCGTCTTGGCCTTGAGCGCAATGAATTGCGTGCGACCGCCCGACAGCATGATATCGGCCCTGTGTTCAGAGAGCATGGCGTACAGCTCGCGCGCAGCCATGTATTCGAACATATGCTTGTCGTGCTTGAGAACTTGTTTGATGCGCTCCTTGTCCTGCACCGTAGATTTCTTGACCGAGGTGCCGACGATCTCGATTCCGATCTCCATCAGCGCACGGACAACCGACCAGGACTTCACACCGCCTGTGTTGAGCAGCACGCGCTTGCCTTGGAGCCTTTGCCGGTAGGATTCGAGTTTCTTCCACGCGATCGCCTCCTGCTGCGCGATCAGCGTCTCCGTGCGCTCGAGGATCTCCGGATCGGCGCCCTTCCTCACCAGCAGCCTGACAAGGTTGCGAAGAGCTTGCGATGTGTCGGAGATGCCATAGAAGGAGCCCTCGAAGAACGGGATGTCCCAGCGCTCCTCCATCTTGCGGGCAAGACTGATCAGCGCGGTCGAGCACACGATCATTGCCGCCCGGGCGCGGTGCGCGGAAGCAATGTCGCGGTAACGCGCATCGCCGGGAATGCAGGCGCGCACCCGGATGCCGAGCCGATCGAGGAGCGGCTTTACAAGCCAGAATTCGCCCGAGAGGTTGAATTCGCCAAGGATGTTGATGTCGTAGGGCCCGGGGTCGTCGGGTTCGACCGTGCCGATGACATGATCGAGCAACGCCTCGGCGGCGAGCTTGTTGCCGAGGTTCTTGGAGCCTGCCAGGCCAGGCGCATTGATCGGCACCACGGCCAAACCGAACTTTTCCGTGGCGCGTTTGCACACGGCCTCGATGTCGTCACCGATCAGCGCCGTTACGCAAGTTGAGTAGACGAAGATCGCCGGCGGCGCGTATGTGTGCTTGATCTCGCGGATCGCCTTGAAGAGTTTCCGCTCGCCCTGCCCCATCACCAGGTCGAGTTCGGTGAGGTCGGTCGTGAAGCTTGTCCGCCACAAGGTCGGCCCTGACGAAACCGCACCACGGTTGTCCCAAGAATTGCCCTCGCAGGCGAGCGGCGCATGGACCAGATGCGCAACGTCGGTGATCGGCTGCAGGACGATCTTGGCTCCGTCAAAGGCGCAGCCGCCGGCTGCCGCCCCTGGTGTCAGCGACTTCGAGCAGCCCTCCTTGCGCGCCTTGGCATCTTTGCCACGGTTCTTATCGCAGGCGGGCTCATCGAAGGCGTCCTTGATTTTGGCGCTGAGGGAGGACATCGCTCAGCCTCCCCAGTCCATTGGGCAAGGAATGGCCTCGGCGAAAAGCCGGCCACGGCTCTTAGCGCGTGAGGTCATAGGAATAATCCGTCACACCCGTCTCGCTCGTCTCGCGATCGAGTTTGTCGAAGATCTTGTCGAGGATCGTCGTCAGCACGCGCAACGCGCCCTGGTAGCCAAAGAGCGCAAAGCGGTGATGATGGTGCCGATCGAAGATCGGAAACATCAGCCGGATCAGCGGCGTTCCGGTGTCGCGCTCCAGGTACTTGCCGTAGGAATTGCCGATCAAAAGGTCCACCGGCTCGGTAAAGAGCAGCGAGCGCAGCGCCCACAGGTCCTTGCCCGCCCAAACCTGGGCAGCCTTGCCGAAAGGCGAGGATGCTAGCAGCTTCTTCAAATCGGCTTCCCATGCCGAGGTGCCATTGGTGGCGAGGCAATGGGTTGGCTCGCCGCCGGTCTCCATGACAAAGCGGGCCATTGCGTGAACGAAGTCGGGATCACCGTAGATGGCGTATTTCTTACCATGCAGCCAGGATTGGCTGTCCGCCATGGCGTCTACCAGTCGGCCGCGCTCGAGGCGAATTGCCTCGGGAATCTCCTTGCCGGAAATCGCCGCGACCTCCATCAGGAATTCGTCCGTCGCCTGAACGCCGAGCGGATAGTGGAACGAGGCCGTCGCCTGCCCGACCTCCTCGCAATAGCCCAGTGTCTTTCGGGTGTTGTGATGCTGCAGCGAAAGCGTTGCCTCGGCGTTGAGGGCCTTCTTCACCTCGTTGATCTTCGTGCCCCCGTCATACATGCGGTATTCACCGTCCGAAGGCGTATCGAACTGGTCAGAGGCATCCTGGATCAATGTATAGGACACGCCCATTACATCGAGCAGGCGCTTGAGCTCCCGGTTGTTGCCGACGCAGAAGCCGTCGAAGCCCGGAATGATGTTGATGGTTCCTTCGATTTGCGTACGCTCCTGACCTTTCCAGAAGTGCTCCAAAATGCCTTTGACCATGTTGTCATAGCCGTCGACATGACTGCCAACGAAGGCCGGGGTGTGGGCAAAGGGCACGTCGAAGTCGCGCGGGACTGAATCTTCGTCCTTGGCGTTCTGGATGAAGCTGTGCAGGTCGTCGCCAATGACCTCTGCCATACAGGTCGTCGACACGGCAATCATCTTGGGGTCGTAGAGCTGGTAGGTGTTGGCGAGCCCGTCGACCATGTTCTTCAGGCCGCCAAACACCGCCGCATCCTCGGTCATTGAGGAGGAGACCGCCGCGGCAGGCTCCTTGAAATGGCGCGACAGGTGCGAGCGGTAATAGGCGACGCAACCTTGGCTGCCGTGGACGAAGGACATGGTTCGCTCGAAGCCGGCGGCAGCGAATACCGCACCCAGCGGCTGGCAGGCCTTGGCCGGGTTCACGACAAGCGCTTTGCGGGCGAGGTTCTTTTCGCGGTATTCCCACGTCTGGGTGAAATCGCGCTGATCGGAAACGATTTCATCGGGGTGCGGACATTCGAAGTTTAGCTTCTTCTCAGCGAGCATCTTTCTGTATTCCGGCTCGCGGAACAGGGGAGCGTGATCGAGAATTTTTTCAGCCGACTGCGGCATGATGATTACCTCTTTTGCATCTGGCTGCGCGGGACGGCAGCTCAGGACGTCAAGACGTTCCAGGCTCCGGCGGATCAGAGGCCGCGGGAGTTCACCGTCTCAGTGGGAGACTGGGGCTGAAGCAAATGTTTATTCGGCAGCCATCGCCCGCTCATCGCCCCGGCTTCTTTTCCAAGGCGCGTGGAATAGGTCCCAGACCGGGTTGTTAATGGCGAGATCCACATCACGTGCGAAAATGGCAAAGCCGTCGTAGCCGTGATACGGGCCTGAATAATCCCAGGAATGCATCTGGCGGAACGGTATGCCCATCTTCTGCACCGGGTATTTTTCTTTGATTCCCGAGCCGACCAGATTTGGGCGAATCCCTTCGATGAATTTCTCCAACTCATAGCCGGTCACGTCATCGTAGATCAGCGTGCCGTTCTTCACGTAGTGGCCGGTGCGCTGATAGTCGTCGCTGTGGGCGAATTCATAGCCGGTGCCCACGATGACCATGCCGAGGTCCTCGTAGGCCGTGACGACGTGGCGGGGGCGCAGGCCGCCGACATAGAGCATCACGGTATTTCCTTCCAGGCGCGACAGGTACTTGGCGATGACCGCATCAACAAGCGGCCTGTACTTGGCAATGACCTTTTCGGTCTTCTCCTCGATTTCCGGCCCAAAATGCTTGGCTATGTTGCGCAGAGAGGCTTCGATCTGGGAGGGACCGAAGAAATTGTACTCCATCCAGGCGACGCCATACTTTTCCTCCATATGCCGACAGATGTAATTCATCGACCGGTAGCAGTGGATAAGATTGAGCTTAGCCTTCGGGGCGCGCTCGATCTCTGCGAGTGTGGCGTCACCCGACCAGTTGCCAACCACGCGCAGCCCTATCTCCTCAAGCAGTATGCGCGAGGCCCAGGCATCGCCGCCGATATTGTAGTCGCCGATGACGTTGACGTCGTAGGGGCCGGCCTCGAACTTGACATCCTTTTTGTCGAAGACCCAATCCCGGATTGCATCATTGGCGATGTGGTGGCCAAGCGACTGCGAGACGCCGCGGAAGCCCTCGCAGCGTACCGGCACGATCGTCTTGTCATACTCCTTGGTCTTTTTGCGAGAAACGGCCTCGGTGTCATCGCCAATCAGGCCGATAGGGCATTCGGACTGCACGGTGATGCCGTTGTTGAGCGGAAACAAGACTTCAATCTCGTCAATGATCTGTTCCAGCTTCTTGTCGCCGCCGAAGACGATGTCCTTCTCCTGGAAATCGGAGGTGAACTGCATTGTCCCGAACGTGTCGACGCCCGTTGTACCGACGTAGTAGTTGCGGCGCTGCGACCAAGAATATTGGCCGCAGCCGACCGGGCCGTGCGAGATATGGACCATATCCTTGACTGGCCCCCACACCACGCCTTTCGAACCAGCATATGCACAGCCGCGAATCGTCATCACCCCGGGAATGGACTTGATGTTCGATTTGACGTCGCATTCGGAAAGGACCTCGCTTTCCCCGCCAGCCTCGTTGCCGCTCTTTGCGACGTTGAGGTGCTTCTTGCGGCGCTTCGCCGCCTTGTCGGGATAATGCGACAGCACCTCTTCGATAAGCTTCGCATGAAGAGCACCGTCATTCTCGTATTCCCGGCTCATGAGTCCCCCTTTCAAGGTTGGGTGACGCCTCAAAGAATAGGCGCCGTTCTCTGCAAGGCGCGCCGATTCATGGCAGCGCTAATGTCACTACTGGGCCGCCGCCTTCGCCGCTTCCTTGGAGTGAAGCTCGGCAAGCATCTGCTCGTCGGTCTTCATGATGCCGAAGTCGAGCAGCATCTCCTCCAGCTCCTCCATGGTGATCGGCGTCGGGATCGTACCCTGGCCCGAATTGGCGTGGATCTTCTCGGCCAGAGCGCGGTATTCCCCTGCCTGCTTTGAGTCCGGCGCGTACTGGATCACCGACATCTTCCTGAGTTCGGCATGTTGGACGATGTTGTCGCGGGGCACGAAGTGGATGAGCTTGGAATTCAATCGGCCAGCCAGTGCTTCGGCCAGATCGAGTTCGCGGTCGGTTTGACGTTCATTGCAGATCAGCCCGCCCAGCCGCACACCGCCCGAATGGGCATATTTGAGGATGCCCTTGGCGATGTTGTTGGCGGCATAGAGCGCCATCATCTCGCCGGACATGACGATATAGATCTCCTGGGCCTTGCCTTCGCGGATCGGCATGGCGAAGCCGCCGCATACCACGTCGCCGAGGACGTCATAGGAGACATAATCGACATCGTCATAAGCGCCATTCTCCTCGAGGAAATTGATCGAGGTGATGACGCCGCGGCCGGCGCAACCGACACCCGGCTCGGGGCCGCCGGACTCCACGCACTTGATGCCTCTGTAGCCCACCTTGAGCACGTCCTGGAGTTCGAGGTCTTCCACCGAGCCTTCCTGTGCGGCGAGATCCAGGACGGTATCCTGAGCTTTCGAATTCAGGATCAAGCGTGTGGAATCGGCTTTGGGGTCGCATCCTACGATGAGGATTCTCTGCCCGAGGTCGACAAGGGCAGCGAGCGTATTTTGGGACGTGGTGGACTTGCCGATGCCGCCTTTTCCGTAAAAGGCGATCTGACGCAGACCTGACATAATAGCTTTCCTTCCTTCGTTCTAATTATCGCGACTGCCCGCGACACAAGTGCCGATAGGCAGCTCGTGCCGCCTCACACCAAGCATCGCAAAAAGCGTACCAGCGTGATCGGCCGATCCCAGAAGAAACTTTGTCATTAAATTCCAGCCGCTTAGACGGCGGCAAAACGCGCGAACGGGCCTTTCAGGCGTCTGTCACGGACACGACAAAGCCGACACAGATTGTCGTGCGCCATCCAAACCGCCGTGTGTCGAGCTCGAAGCGGGAGAATGGGGAAGTTAGCCCAAAGCTGATGGCGAGACCATCGGAAGACATCGGCTCTTGTCTTTCCAGCCTGCCATTGATCGGGCGGTCGCTGGATGAGCAGGAGCCTGGGGCTTGACCGCGGCGCGGGTAGTTCAGGCAGGCTTACAGAGCGGGAACGCCGGCGGCCGATAGACATCCGCGCTTAACCTTTCATAGCCCGTCTACAAGTTGGTTCCGCCGACGCGCTATATGGAAGCCAAATAATTCAGTAGCTTAGCCGAGAGCATTGATTTTTTCAGAAAGATACGTGTTATACGCGTATGAACCGCCGAACCCATGGTCGGCGCCCTCATGCGCGTGAGACCCCGTTGTGGGCGAGGCTCGCGACTGGCTGCACGATCCTAGCCGGCCTGCTTGCCATTGAGTTTGGTCCCGCCGCGGTAGGCTGCGGCATCAAGGGCAACATCAGCTACAACACTGGCAAGAAGATTATCACGTTCTTGGACAGGAATCTTACTGGGAGACACGCATCAACCTATTGAAGGGCGAGCGGTGGTTTTGTTCAGAGGAAGCTGCACGAAAGGCGGGCGGGCGGGCTTCGAGAGGTTAGTGTCGCGGCAGCTTGCAGATCTGCCCACGGGGCCGCCACGATCGCAAAGTGTGTACAAAAGCGCCCTCTCTGCCGAACTGAACAGTGCTCACGGCCATAGCCTCGGATGAGCCCGACTGGCTTGACCTCTGCATGATGAGAGCAGCTTTTACACCAGGTGCGCAGCACATGTCTTTAACGAACGCATCGTCTTCAAGAATATAGAGAGCAATTCGGAAAACCGAGTAGTTGGCGGCGAAGCTAGGAGAAGGTATACACTACCCTCTTGTTACCCCAGAGTAGAACGTGCAGCTGCGGCAAGACGCGGGCTTCGAACCACCTGTCGCTGGTCACCTTTTCTACCAGCGGTTCCATGCGCATCATATTCCGTCGGACTCGACAGAGACGTCTTCATTACCACGGCGGGGCGGCGTGTGATTGCCGGGTTGCAGACAAACCTCGCCGCGACGTATTTGGGACGAGTGGTGTCGGCACCGAATCCCTATCATTTAGACTAGCCAGCTTGGGGAGCGCCGTCAGACCGCCAGACCGGAAGAGGAGGCTTCGCGCCAACTTGTGCCAAGAATGTTGGACCGTGCGGAACCGCTGGGGCGGCGCTCAACTCTGGCGCAGGATGAAGCGTCGATTGGGTGAATGAATAGGGCGCGCGTTCGACGGGTAGAGTGAGGCAAATCGCTGGATGTCTGCCGGATCAACGTCAACCGGTTCCATCGCCACCATCCACTCGACGTTTTCGGTGCACGGCGGCGTCGTCAGTGAGCCCTCATAAGTCCAATAGCCAAGCGAGGCTGGCAGAAGCCAGTTGGGATTCACCTCGTCGATCGTCACCTCCCCATTCGGCAGTTCGGGAAAGGCCGCAGCAAGGGCAGCAAAGCTGGCATTTGTCGCGCCGGGCGTTAAAAAGACGCCCAGCACGCCCAGAGTACCACTTTGCGTGTCCTTGTGAACGAAATGCACCTCCATCGGGAAGCTCTTGCCCGCCACGTGATGTTCGCTTGGCGCATGGAAATGGAACTGTACCAGTTCGTAGACACGATCGCCGCGGGTCAGCGTGCTGCCTTGTGGCATATTGATTTGAATGGTGTGGCCGTTGTTCACCATATTGCCGCCGCCCTTGTGCCAGCCGATGGCGATATGCGGGATATCCGCCTTGACCGCGCTGTTGATATTGATCGGCGATTGCTGCGTGCCGGCAGAGCATACGAAATTTTCCTTATCCAGATCAGCCCAGTGCTCCGGTCCGACCGGACCGGTGTACCCCCAATGGGCACTGGTCGCTTGGGCGGCTTGAACGCAAATCCGGCATGCGCCGAGCGCAACCAACCCTTTGATCAGGTGACGACGATACATATTACTTTTGCTCCTCTTGCGAACTGATGTTGGTGGCTGCCCTAATGGACGCGTGATGGCCAATCGGCGCGGCCAGTATTGTCCTTTGCAACTGATAGATGCCCGCACGCCTTGGCGTGCTTTCATAAGTGCGGCTGCCGTTTCTCGGCTGGCCGGCTTCTGCAGCCCGCAACGGGGGCAGTTTCAACCAGCTAAACGATAAAAAATTTTAGCAGACCAGCGCTTGACCCCCGCCGCAAAGGCACAGGCGAAGGTGATCACTGCGCGGCTGCCGTTCGCGCCGGAGGCCGCATCGCTATACTTTACACTCGCTGCCCAAGGAGACGCAGGCGACCCCAATACGTTTTCATCGCTACTCCCGACGCAGCCGACCCACGCCACGAAAACGTTGCTATATTTCACGTTGGGCCAATGAGGAAATCGATCTTCTTTATGGAAGGCATTTGCGCAATGGATGCATTCCCATGCTGACAGTCGTGCGTCAGGCCGGACAATGAGATACATCGATAAGAGCTGGACAAGGATGAGGGGATGACGTGCTTGCGACGGAGCAGGTGGGGCGAGAAGGCCAGTTCTTGCGGATTTCAACTTTGCGTGACGACAGCTCATCGGAGTCAAGGTGACACACGCCGGCAGCGGGGTGTCCGGGCGGTTTCCAGCCGCACAATCGCGAGACCGCTGACGCGAACAAAGCTCGGCTGTACTCGGCACGCGAAGAGAGCCTGCCAAGCCGTTGGAGCCCGGCCTTCCGGTGCGACGCAAGCCACAGACTAGACCGCCCTCTTGTTACCCCAAAGCAGAACGTGCAGCTGCGGCAACACGCGGGCTTCGAACCACCTGTCGCTAGTCACCCTTTCGACAAGCCATTCCATTCGCATCATTATTCCGTCCAAGTCGACAGAGGCGTCTTCACTGCCAGGGAGCGGCGGCGTGTGATTGCCGGGTTGCAGATAGATCGGAAGGTGCGGATATCTCGCCGCGACTTCTTTGGCGTAGGCATAGTCACTCTCGTCGAAAACGACGAGCTTGAGCACGATTTGCGGCTTCTCTTGCGCCGCTTCGAGGCATGCATCAAACGCAGCCCAACGGGTCGTCATCTCGCTGGACGGCGGCTTTGGGCTAAGGGTCAGCACGTCAAGATCCGCAAACCACTCCCTCACCACGGAACCCTGCGTTTCCAGTGCAAAACGATAGCCCTCGCGATGGCCTCGTTCTATGAGGGGACCGAACGGCTGAATGGCCGGGTTGCCGCCTGACAAGGAGACCATAACCGGCCTGCCGCCGGAAAGCGCATGGACGGTTTGCCACACGGCATCGATCGGCATCGGTAGCCATTCATGGCGATACTGATTGTCCACCGCGTGAAGGCTGTCGCACCATGAACAGCGATAATCACATCCGCCGGTTCTGATGAACACCGTCGGCAAGCCGATGAGCACGCCCTCGCCCTGGATAGTCGGCCCGAATATCTCGCTCACACGGATTGCGGGATGCATGTCGGTCACGGACGGTATTCCGCCCAAGTTTTCGGTGTTTCGCTAACGCGCACGGCCGCGGTCTGCGGCAGACGTGCCTTGCACCATTCATAGAAATGTCTGGCCAGGCATTCCGCCGTGACCTTCTCATGTCCCAGCACGTCGTTGAGGTGCCGATGGTCGAAGCTCTCGTCAATGTAGCGTTTGAGCGGCGCCAGATCGTGATAGTCGCGCACGAAGCCGTGGGCGTCCAGTTCCTTGGCCGACAGCTCCACTACGACGACATAGTTATGCCCGTGCAGGCGCGCGCATTGATGGTTGGGAGGCAAGGAGGTGAGCTGATGCGAGGCCGAGAAGTGGAATTCCTTGCTGATGTGGAACATTACGCGCGCCTCCTGCGCAGCGCCTCAAGCCAGAAATCGGCGTCCTCGTAGTCGGTGGGATCAGCGTGCCCGGCGAGATGGAACGCTTCGCGCCGCTCGACGCAGGTCCCGCATCGTCCGCAGTGACGCACGCCGCCCTTGTAACAGGACCAGGTCTCAGCAAACGGGGTGCCGTATCTTGCGCCATCCGCAACAATGTCAGCTTTTCCGAGATTCACATACGGTGCATAGAGGCGTATCTGCGCATAGCCGTCGAGCGCGCGGTCTTGCATTGTCTGGAAAGCTTCAATGAAGGCCGGACGGCAATCGGGATAGATGAAATGGTCCCCACCATGCACGGCCGCCGCCACCGCTTCGGCGCTGTGGGCGGCGGCGAGACCGAAGGCGATTGCCAACATGATGGCATTGCGGTTCGGCACCACCGTAATCTTCATCGTGTCTTCGGCGTAGTGGCCGTCCGGCACGTCGATACTGCTAGTCAGCGCTGAGCCGGAAAGGCCACGGCCAATTTCGCCGATGTCGATGATCTGGTGCGGGACCTTCAGTCGCTGCGCGCAAAGAGCGGCGAAGCCCAATTCCTTCCTGTGCCGTTGGCCATAGTCGAAAGATAGAAGGCCGGTGAGTTCGTGCTCCGCTGCCACCATGTGAGCAAGGGAAACGGAGTCCAATCCGCCAGAGCAGACGGCGAGAGTCTTCATCATTGGTATCCTTGTTTTGACCGGGTAAGGCTGCGACCGGAGATTTCTCTGCGCCCCCACTACTCCAGCGACTCAGTTTTGTGAACCGGGAGAATTTGCGCTCAGCCCGATTGGAACGGGAGTGCGTCGCGTCCAACACGCGTGATCAATAAAAGTTGAGCGCTTCAGCAGTTTGTTTCGCATCGCGCCAACTTTCGCAACCTGCTGTCCGATCGTCGACTTCGAGACAAGGTGATGTTCGGCCGACATCGGCTGACTCTTAATTAAGCCGCAGAACACATGTTGGCTTTCTGGCCTTCGCTTGTGCGGTTGGCGAGGGCGACATGGATGCCAGCAAATTTGACATTGGCGACATCCGCCTGGAGAACCCTGCGCGGCGCGATTGAGGCCGCAGGCGAGCCTGCTCTAACTGCCGCCCTACAGTCCCGACTTCAATCCGATTGAGAACGCCTTCGCCCAACCTAAGGCGCTGCTGCGAGCAAAGGCCGAGATAACCATCAAGGCTCTATGGGACTGACGTTGCCCCAGCAGTTTTGAGTTCGTTTCCGGCGTGGGTTGTGCCCTGCTGGGCGGGTGAAGCGACGGGCGCTGGCGCGGAGCCTTTGGCATAGCGCAGCGCGAGCGACCGTCGCGGATTGAAGGTGCTGGCGAACTTGGCCGGGGTCTGCCAGGGGGGAGTGCGGCCGCGCGGTGTTGTAGTCGGCGTGCCACAGGGCGATGGCTACGCGCGCCTGAGCCAGCGAGGTGAACAGCGTCTCGTTGAGCAGTTCATCGCGCAGTCGGCCGTTGAAGCTCTCGATGAAGCCATTCTGCATCGGCTTGCCGGGCGCAATGTAATGCCATTCGACGCGGTTCTGATCCGCCCAGGAGAGGATGGCGTTCGAGGTGAACTCGCTGCCATTGTCGCTGACGATCATCCTGGGCCGGCCCCGCTCGGTGATGAGCCGTCCAATTCGCGGGCAACCCGCATGCCCGAGAGAGACGTATCAACGATGAGTGCGAGGCACTCTCTCGTGCAGTCGTCGACGACGGCCAGGATGCGGAAGCGGCGCCCGTCGGTGAGCTGGTCCGATACGAAGTCGAGCGACCAGCGCTCGTCGGGCCTCAGCGGCACCAGCATCGGCGCCCTGGTCCCGATCGCCCGCTTGCGGCCGCCACGGCGGCGACGGCGAGCTTCTCCTCCCGATAGAGCCGGAACAGCTTCTTGTGGTTCACGACCAGGCCCTCCCGCCTCAGCATCACGAGAAGACGCCGGTAGCCGAACCGGCGACGCTCCTGCGCGATCGGCCTTCATCCGCTCGCGAACCTCGCGGTCGTCCGGCCTGCTGGTCTGGTAGCGAACCGTCATGCGGCAACAGCCGATGGCTTTACACGCCCGCCGTTCGCTCATCCCGAAGCCTTCCTTCAGGCGAGCGACAGCTTTCCGCTTGGCGGCGGG
>NZ_RZQP01000460.1:0-1635 GCF_003998165.1 Mesorhizobium sp. M7A.F.Ca.US.007.01.2.1
TGCCTGGAGGGAATGGGATTGTGCCTGGCGCCAGATCGCTCGCATCGACAAGAAAATCCCGCCATCGTGGAAGCTCGCGGACCTGATCATCACGGCCGGGCTTCGCGGCATCCTGTTCCCGTCGCTGCGTCACGCCGGCGGCACCAATCTGGTGATCTTTCCGGCCAATCTCGTCGACGGCGACCATGTCGCGGTTCCCGATGACCGGCTGCCGCACGACCAGTCGTCCTGGTCCTGAGTCATCGATAGCCTCTGTGGTCGCAACGCGAACAACGCCCGCTCACGACATCTGGTCCTCAACGGCATCGCCCTCGTCCTCCCTGTTAGCCAAACCGTCGGGAATATCGCCGGCCAGCAGCTTCTCCTTCGACAGCAGCCCAGCGTCTTCGAGCGCCTCGAAATCCGGCAGCTGGCGCAGCGTGTCGAGCCCGAACTGCGACAGGAAAGTCTTCGTCGTCACATAGGTATAAGGCGCTCCGGGCTGTGGACTGCGCGGCCCTGAGGCGATCAGCTCCTGCGCGCGCAGCACGCCGATCAGATCGCGCGACACCTCCTTGCCGAAGAAGGAAGACAGTTCGCCACGGGTAATCGGCTGAAAATAAGCGATGCACATCAGCACCAGCGCCTCCGCCTGCGACAACTCTTTTGTGCCCTGCCCCGCCGCTGTGCCGAACGCGGCATGGATGACGTCGCCAAAAACCTTTTTGGTCCGGTGCTGCCAGCCGCCGGCGACCGCGACCAGCTCGTAGGGGCGGCCGGACAGTTCGGCGCGGATGTCGTCGATGATCAGCTCGAGATTGCAGTTTTTTCCCACCACCCGCGCGAGGACACTACGTGTTACTGGTTCGCTGGCGGCAAAGATCACCGCTTCGACGCGGCCCATCCACTCGCGCCAGCGCAGCTCCGGCGGCAGGTGGTCCAGTTCCGTGTCGACCAACACAGGCTGTTCGTTCGGCTTGCGGCGGGCAGACGCTTCGCTCATCCCTACAGCCCAAAAAGTCGAAAGGTGGTGCGGCCGGAGAGCTCGCGCACGGCATCCAATTGTTGCAGCCGATCGAAAAGGCGTCGCGCCGCAAAGCGCGACAGGCTTTTGGTCGTTAGCGATCCGGAGACGGCGTCGTCGTCGAGCAGTCTTTGGATCACATCGCCCGCCCCCTTCGCCCTGAGCTTCGGTGCGACGGCGATGAGCCGCTCCGCGCGACGCGACAGCTCGGCCGCCAGCCGGCACGCGTCCGCCGCCGCCTGAACCAGCGCCAGGCAAAGTGCCCGCTCGAACGCTTCGCCGCCCGGCCGGAGTCTGGTCCCTCCCGCCTCGGCGCGGAAGGCCGGAGCAAAAGCCAGGGCCATGAGCAGCGGTAGCGGCCGCGGCCAGCGCAGGCTTTGCGCCAGCACCAGGTCGGCCAGCCACCAGGCCAAAAGCTCGCAGTCGGGGCGTACGGCGACGACGTGCGCGGCGATCGCCGCCGCGGCGAACGGCGCCGGCCGCTGCGGTGCCGCCAGGTTTTCGATCTCCGTAGAAAGCGCGGCGAGCGCGGAACCGTCCCAGTGGAATCCGAGCATCTCGACGATCTTTTCGAGCCGATCGGCGCTGGCAACGGGCGGCTGCGCTGCCAATTGCCGCCAGCCGCCCAAAAT
>NZ_RZQP01000461.1:0-1613 GCF_003998165.1 Mesorhizobium sp. M7A.F.Ca.US.007.01.2.1
GTCCGGCAAGTGGGATTTCCAAGGTCATCGAAAATGCTCTGCGCGCGGCGGGGTTGATGCGCTGAATTGTTGTGGCGGAGGAGCTCTTTGTCTGGACTCTGCTGAACCAAGAGCCCACCATCGATAAGGCAGTGAACCCCTGCTTACCCAAGACAGCGGCGTCGTTTGGGCCAAGGCTATTTACCATCGGCCCTGGAAAGCGCTTTTGAAACAGGCCGGCCTGTCGGATGTGACGCTACATGAGCTGCGGCATACCTACGCCAGCACGATGGTTCGAAATGGCGCTCCGTTGATCATCGTGGCACAGGCCCTTGGTCGCAGCGACACCCGAACGGTGGAGAAGCACTATGCTCACCTCGCCCCGTCCTATAGCGGACATCATTCGCCGACTAGCACCCGACATTTAGAGGACAATCCAAATGGCTGAGGTCGTAATTGCCTGCTCACTTGCCGTGATCGCGTGCTTCTGCGCGTTGTGCATAATCGCGTTTTTCATGCTGGCGAAGTCCGCTACCCATCCTTCTTACCTTGAACAGGAAAGATGACGCCGCTCGGCGCTTGGCCGAGCCATTAGGTCCAACCGTGCGAGAAGCTGTGGCCACGGCAATGGCAAAGATCGACCTACGCCATTGCCGTGAGGCGCTTGCCCGCGCGCTCGTGCACGAAGGTGGCCATGTGAATAATAGGACCGGACCGCCCCACCTTCCGTGGCGTTACAGCTATTCAGAGCGATCGACAGTTCCACGCATTTGCGACGCCGCTTGGGCTTCGAAAAAGCTGACCGGCTTATCCGACGTCGCCCAGACGCAAATTCCGTAGGCAATCCCGAAGGAGATCAACAGGGCGGGCAAGATGGGTAAGCGGTGCATGGATCGGCTGGGCCTCTTTGTTGCAGACCCGCCCACAACCTCCTGCAACCCGATCGGTTCGACATAAAGTATTTACCGTGTTGGCATGGTTTACGGATGGTTTCGCAGGCCATCGCGGATGCTTGCCACTGTGTCTGCTGGCGGAGACAAAAAAAAGCCCGCTGCCGGGAGGAGGTGGCAGCGGGCTCGATTTTCGAATGTGGCGCGGGAGGAGGTGCGCCTCATTCAGCGCCGGCATCGCATCTGGGAGGAGTAGATGGCCGACAATCAAAATCTACCCGCTGCCCAGCGATTTCTGCAATCGTGGATCGTGCATAGCTGCTGTGCAGATTTGCCTGTGCCGACACACGTGTAGCATCAGGCCTCCGAATTGGGCAATTTTGTAAGCTCAGCAATCGAGGGAAGGCCGGTCCCGATCCTTGGAGGCGACACCAAGGCCAGTCGCGACGCAGAGGAAGAGGACGTGTTCGACAAGATCGCCGCCCGGCCCCGGAAAAAATTTGCCAGCGGGTCGGAACCTACTACTGCTGCTCCGGCATTTCAGTATTTTCCTGAGGGTCTTTTTTCACGCCCGGGCTGGGTGACGTATCCACTGGCGCATTACCGCCCTGGTTTTGCACAGGAGCACGCTTGAACGGTGCCGTCTGCCAAGAGCCGTTCGATAAGGGCGTGAGTACAAAGAATGCCATTAGGCCTAGGAAAATGACGGCAATAACCGCCACGCCCCACGCCATGAGACTTCGC
>NZ_RZQP01000462.1:0-1551 GCF_003998165.1 Mesorhizobium sp. M7A.F.Ca.US.007.01.2.1
GTCGACCGTGAACAATCCGAGCCCTAAGCGGCGACCGGCTTCGGCCGGATTTGAAGCAGGGCAATCAAGAGCGACAAAAACCCCTTCAGCCACCTGAGCAGGAGGGAGAAGTTGTAGCCGGCGGCGGCCAGGATGGCGTTGAGGGTGTCGCCCTGCTGGCCGGCGAGGTAGTTGCGGCCCATTCTGTGTTCGCTCTTGATGTGGCCGATGACGGGCTCGACCGCCGACCGCCGTCGCATCTGGCGCTTGATGGCTGGGGTGACGCGGCGTTTCTGGCCCGCGGTGAAGACCCTGAGCTTGTGGCTCTGCGGTGCGTTGTGGCCGCGATAGCCGGCGTCGGCGAGGATGCGGCCGATCTCGTTGCCGATGGTCTTTTCCATGTCGGGGATGACGCTTGCCAGCGTGTGGCCGTCATAGGGATTGCCGGGCAGTGCTTTTGCATGCAGGGCGAACTGGCCGCCCCTGGAGCGCTTCAGCGTGGTGGCCACCGACACCTTCACCCCGAACTCGTAGGGCGCATGCGCCTTGCCCTTGCCGATGCATTCCACCTCGTGTGCGTGCAGGCTGTAGATCTTGCGGCCGCGCTGGCGCTGGCGTTGCTCGAGAACGGTGGCGGCCTGGTAGAGCGGCCATTTGAACAGCGCGTCCAGCCCCTGATCGCCGGCGATCTGGCGACCAATGTCGCGAATGGTCCGGCCGAGATAGGTCTTGAGCTTGCGTAGCGCCTTGTTGGCCCGCTTGAACTGCTTGGCGTGGGCATAGCGCTGGTGGCTGATCAGCGCCAGCTTGCCGACCCGCACATAACTCTGGCGCAAATGGAGACCCGTCCTCTTGGCCAGCCGCACCAGCCGTTCGCGTGCCCGATGGATGAGCTTGGCGTCGGTCGGGAACATGACGTTCTTCGGCTGCACGGTGGTGTCGACGATCACCTGGCGCGTGTCGGCCGGTTTCATCGCCCCGGTCTTGACCGCGAGGCTGAGGCTCTCCTGCAACAGCACCATAATCCGCTCCTCGCCCATACGGCTGCGCCAACGCGTCATCGAGGAGCGGTCGAACGGCAGCGTATGGCAAAAGAACGTCTCGCCGGTGAGATACTGGAAATAAGGGTTCTCCACCCAGCGCTCGCACAGCACCTCATCCGACAGGTTGAAGGTGTGCTTGAGGATCGCCAGCCCCGCCATCAGCCGGGTCGGCAGCGGCGGCATGCCGGGGCCGTCCGAATAGACGGCGCCGAAACGCTCCTCCAGCACCGGCCAGTCGATCGCCTGCGCCAGCCGCACCAGCTCGTGCTTCATGTTGATGATTTGGTCGAGCCGGGAGCGGAACAGGTCCTGCTCTCCCGTCTCGCGCTTCTCGCGTGGCCTGGACATTCGCTGTCCCCTCGATTCGCCGCCGCCGAACCGAGTGAATCACGCTCCGCGCCACAAGGGAATCGCAAAACCGAATTGCAGGAAAACAGCGTCCAAATACCGCTAATCCTGCAATTCCAAAGCCGCTATCCGCCTCAATCAACAGGCCAGATCAATGGCTTGCGGATAGTTCACGGCCGAC
>NZ_RZQP01000463.1:0-1549 GCF_003998165.1 Mesorhizobium sp. M7A.F.Ca.US.007.01.2.1
GCGCCGATGGCGAGCGCCGGCATCTGGATGTAGGTCCACAGCTGGGCGGCGATGCCGTAGGCGGCGGCGACCTGTGAGCCGTAGGAATTGACGATGCCCATCACCGTCAGTGCCGCCGCCGAAATGACGATCATCTGCAGGCCCATCGGCACGCCCTTGAAGACGACGATGCGCAGCAAGGTGGGATCGGGCCGCAGCAGAGCGAGGTTGGCGCCGGCCAGCCGCAGCGGATGCTTGCGCACATAGAGCACGATCAGGATGGCGATCACGCTAACCGTCTGGCCGATCAGCGTGGACGTGGCGGAGCCCGCGATGCCGAGTTCGGGAAACGGTCCGATGCCGGCGATGAGCAATGGGTTGAGCACGATGTCGAGGACGACGGCCAGCGCCATGAAGAAGAAGGGGGTGCGTGAATCGCCGGCACCGCGCAGCACGGTCATGACGAAGGACAGAAGGTTCATCATCGGCACGGCGACGAAGATGATGCGCAGATAGGAGCGCGCCAGCGGCAAGGCGTCGGCCGGTGTGCCGAGCGTGTTGAGAATGGCGTCAACCCAGATCCAGCCGCAGACCGCGAAGACAACCGAGACGAGGAAGAAGAACGTCGCGCTGGTGCCGACAATGCGGCGCGCCTCGGGCAGGTCGCGGGCACCGACCGACTGGGCCACCAGGATGGTGGCCGCCATGCCGATGCCGAACACAGTGCCGAGGATCAGGAACAGGACGAGGTTGGCATTAGAGGTGGCGGTCAGCGCCGATTCGCCGAGAAAACGGCCGACCCAGACGGCGTTGATCGAGCCGTTGAGCGACTGCAGCACGTTGGAGCCGAGCACCGGCAGGGCGAACAGCAGAAGCGTGCGCGGGATCGGGCCGCTGGTCAGGTCGCCGGTGCGCCGGCGCGCGGGCATTTTTTCGTCCATGGCGGGCAACTCGGCGGATGGTGATTTGGATCCAGTCCACGATGATATCGCAGGCGGGACCGAGATGCACCCTTGCGAACGCGCGGCTGAAAGGCCGCTGCCCCGTTCATGCCTGCCGCGAGCCCAGCGGACGCGCCAAGCGCGCCCGCCCGTGCAGTGGCCGTTACTTCCCGGCGAGACCCGGCAGCGTGACCTGATAGACCAGGAACATGGTGTCGACATCGGCGCCGTCTTCCGCCTTGTAGGGTGCGCCGACCTGAAAACCGTCCTGGGCGAGGAAGTCGTTGTCGTTGGCGACGAACAGGAAGTAGTCGTCGGGCAGCTTCGGATCGAGAACGCTGACCACCGACATCGCCTCCCACTTCTCCGACAGGTTGTTCTTGTCGTTCGGCGCGCCATTGTGCAGGCCGAAGCGGCCGAGTTCGCCCTTGTCGTTGATGTCGATGAACGGCGTCAGCTTGGCCGGCATCACCGACGGGTCGAGCACGCCCTTGGGCGCCAGCGGCTTGTCGGCGGCATCGAAGGCGCCGCCGGCGATGTCGGTCGCGGCCGAGACGTCGACGACGAAGATCTGGCGCACCAGCGAGGTGTCGCCCTTCAGCCCCTGGCCGTTGCCGCTGTCGCGCGCC
>NZ_RZQP01000464.1:0-1531 GCF_003998165.1 Mesorhizobium sp. M7A.F.Ca.US.007.01.2.1
CGGATCGACAGGTTCGACCGGCTCTACTGGGGCAACAGGTTCGACCGGATCGACCGGAGCAACCGGCTCGACCGGCGCCACAGGAGCAACCGGTGATACTGGAGCAACAGGCTCTACTGGGGCAACAGGTTCGACCGGATCGACCGGAGCAACCGGCGCCACAGGTGCAACCGGTGATACCGGAGCAACTGGCTCGACCGGATCGACAGGTTCGACCGGCTCTACAGGTTCGACCGGTTCGACTGGAGCAACAGGCTCTACAGGTTCGACTGGCTCAACCGGAGCCACCGGTTCGACAGGTCCGACAGGTGCGACTGGCTCGGGCGGCGGGACCGGTGACCGCGACCATGGCAACAACGGTGGCGGCAACGATCCTGATGGAAGCGACAGCAGCAACCCAGGCAAGGGGCATGGCAATGACGGGTCCGACAACGATGGTTCGCCAGGTAACGGCAACCACGCCAAGGTCTCGGCCGATACGATCGGACTCAAGGACTCGAAGCAGTTCTTGCAATCGGGCCCGGCCGCCAGCAGCGACACCGATAGCCAAGCCTCGTTCCGGCAGCTCGTTGGCCTGGCTGGGGGTTCGGTGACGAGCGATCTCTTGAACGTTCTCAATACGATCAAGGGCCTTAGTCCGAACCAGAACAAGACATCCGGTGCAACGTCCGACTTGACTTCTGACAAGGGCAAGCAAGGCGCCGGATACACTAACACCGACGACACGCTGAAGAAGGCAATGAAGGATATTCTGAAACCTAATGACTGAGTCCAGGTTGAAGAAAGAACGCGCGGCCCTTGCGGGAACGCAAGTGCCGCGCGTTCACCATTTCCAGGCGGGCAAAGGGCCCGTGCGGCTGGCCTATTTGGAATATAGTGCGTTTTGTCAGCAGTCCCGGCTGGGCCGGCTTGCCCGGAGCATCCTTGAACCCTCGCTTGTGGGCCGGAGGGGAAGTGCATGGTGAGCATACCTCTGAACGCCGATGCACGGCCAACCTCGATCCGCGTGGACGCGGAGGCGACGGGCAAGGTTGGCAGCCAGAGCGAGGCGGGGAGGGCACCCGGCGGACCCGCCGAGTTCGACCGGATTGCCCCGCGCCTCAAGGCGGTGCTACGGGTCGCCCGCTACCATGGCGTCGAACTCGACCCGAACGAGTTCAAGGTGGCGAGCGCAAGCCCGGTTCCAAACGCGACCGATCTCTCGCAATGGGCCCAGAACGGCGGCATGTGGTCGCGTGCGCTCCGCATCCGCTGGTCGCATCTTCTGCGCTTCGAGCACACGGGACCGGTCGTCCTGCTGTTCAATGACGGTGGCGCAGGTCTCCTCACCGGGGCCAGTCCAGAGCGGAATGTCGTCTTCCTCAAAAGTGCGGATGCGCCCGAGGATGCCGAAGCCATCGCCATCGACGAGTTGCGGCTGTCGCAGGTGTGGGCGGGTGAGGCCGTGCTGTTGCGTCCAGCGCGATCCTATATCGCGGCCGATGCGCCTTTCACCCTCGGTTGGTTGATCGACCTGGTACGGTTCGAAAGC
>NZ_RZQP01000465.1:0-1518 GCF_003998165.1 Mesorhizobium sp. M7A.F.Ca.US.007.01.2.1
CGGCCGCGCCGTCCGCGATCGCGGCTCTGGCGATCATCGCCGTCGCCGTCCTCGTTCTCCTCGTCCTCAGCCTCCTGCGCTTCCGCGCGCAGCAGTGCCTGACGATCGGCGACCGGAATCTGGTAGTAATCGGGGTGGATTTCACTGAAGGCGAGAAAACCGTGACGGTTGCCGCCATATTCGACAAAGGCTGCCTGAAGGGAGGGCTCTACGCGCGTTACGCGGGCTAGGTAGATGTTTCCTTTGAGCTGCTTCTTGTCCTGGGATTCAAAGTCGAATTCTTCAATACGGTTACCGCGTATGACGACAACGCGTGTTTCCTCCGGGTGGGAGGCGTCTATCAGCATTTTGTTGGGCATTATTTCGTTTCCCCCCGGCAGCCGTCAGCCGCAGCTTGCGAGGCAAAGCCTGCTGCTGCGTGTCTGGAATGTGGGTGCCGGATATTTGAACGTCCGTCGGCCGCCGCTTGAGCGCCATGGCGGTGCCGCCCGCAGCCATAATGGCGCGGTTTGATGCGGACCTTTCCATGATTGCGCTTGAAGCCATCGTCACCAACAGAACCTTTTGAACCAAAGCCCGGACGAACCGGACCAGCTTGTTTGCTCATACAGAGCCGGCACGGGAACAAACCCGGCCGTTTTCCTCACGCAGGCGATTCCCCCGCCACGGGAGCACGCCTGCGAAATTCGTCGCGATCACCTGAACCCTTTTCGCCTGAAGCGAAAGGAGCCGCCTTTACGTCTGACCCTGTAGCAACAAGCTGCGGAGGAGGGCGGTTCCAGGATTGCAGTGATCCACCATCGCTTTTATGATTTGGCGGGGTGGAAGGCAACCCCGATTTCCGATGCCGGCAAAAAGCCGTTCCGTAGCGTAAAGCCAGGCTTGCGGCCCTGCATGAAAAGGCTTGGTTAACCTTCTCTGGATACCAATCGTTAATCGAGTTCGCGGCCTAACCGGCATTTCGACGAAACGACCGGGCGCCGGGCGCCAAACCGGGAGCGACTGCAAGAGAGATGGGATTGGCGGACTTCACAGACAAGGGATGTCGTGTCGGCGGCCGGATCCTGGCCGCTTTCTGCCTCTTGCTGCTGCTGGCGGCCTCATCCGTCTTGTCCTCAAATGCCAGTGCCGCCGACGCTCCGCTCGTGGCAAAAGGCTACAAGATGGCCGGCGATGCCACCAAGATGCGCATCGTCATGGATTTCGACCGCGAACCCGATATCAAATGGTTCCTGCTGCGTGGTCCCAACCGTCTTGTCATCGATCTCGCGAATACGAGATTCGCCGTGGATGCCAAGGATTTGAAGGCGCGGGGCCTGGTCAAGGGCGTGCGCCTGGGCGAACTCGGCGAGGGCGTTTCGCGTCTGATCCTCACCGGCAAGGGACCCTTTGCCGTCGACAAGCTCGACGTGCTCAAGAACGAGGACGGAACCGGCTACCGCATTGCCATCGATATGTCGGCGGCATCCGAACGCGAGTTCGATGCCGCACTTGCCAATCAGGCGCTGACCACCGGAT
>NZ_RZQP01000466.1:0-1510 GCF_003998165.1 Mesorhizobium sp. M7A.F.Ca.US.007.01.2.1
AGACCGCAGCACCTCCGCTGCGCGATGCCGCGATCGTCAGCCGGCTGCGGCAGGCCGGCGCGGTTATCACCGGCAAGACCAACATGACCGAATTCGCCTTCACCGCGATCGGCGACAACCAGCATTTCGGCACGCCCGGCAATGCTGTGGACGCCAGCCGCATTCCGGGCGGTTCTTCTTCAGGCGCCGGCGTTTCCGTCGGCGAGGGCACGAGCGAAATATCGATCGGTTCCGACACCGGCGGTTCGATACGCATTCCGGCTTCACTCAACGGTGTCGTCGGCTTCAAGCCGACGGCGCGGCGCGTGCCGCTCGCCGGTGCGTTCCCACTGTCGGCCACGCTGGACTCGATCGGTCCGCTTGCCCGAACCGTCGCTCAGTGTGCCGCCGCCGACGCCGTGATGGCCGGTGAGGTGCCGGCCGCGCTGACGCCGATTGCCCTGGCAGGGCTTCGCATAGGCATTCCGCGCGGCGTCCTTTTCGAAGAGACGGAAGACGAGGTGGCGACCGCGTTCGACCGCTGCCTTGGCAAGATCGAGCAGACGGGCGCGCGGATCGAGGATCTGTCGATCGACGATCTGCTTGCCGATTTGCGCGCGGCCACCAAGCGTGGTTCGATCGCCGCGATGGAAGGGGCCGAAGTGCATGCCGACTGGCTGGCGACAGGAGCTTCGGTACCGGTCGACCCGCATGTCAGCGGACCTTTGTCGCGGGCAGCCATGCTGCCGACGCCTGTCTACATCCGGGCAATGCGCCGTCGTACAGCGCTCGCCGCCGCCATGGACGAGCGGCTGTCCTCGGTCGATGTGCTGGCCTTGCCGACCACACCGGTGACGGCGCCGACCATCGTCTCGATGTCTGACGACGCCGGGTTGCGTGACCGCACCGAAGGCCTGCTGCTGCGCAACACGCAGGTTGCCAACCAGTTCGATCTCTGCGCGATCTCGCTGCCGATGCCGGGCACTCAGCTGCCCGCCGGCTTGATGCTGGTGGCGCGCAACGGCCATGACCAACGCCTGCTGCGCATAGCAGCAGAGGTGGAGCAGCTGCTTGGCGCGTGAGCAGGGCTGAACCGCCCATCAGCGCGACGAACAGTGCTTGCGTTCGCTGTCCTTGGCGGTCCGTACGATACGGGTCGCGACCAGCCAGGGCAAATTGTACTCCTTGCCGGCGATCGTCTGGGTGCGGTGCTCGATCGAGCCCCTGACGACGATCTTGCCTGCATAAAGCGCGTCGGAAAGATCGGTTATGGCCTTGTCGGCCTGCGGCAGGCCGCTGGGGTCGATCGACACGCCCTTGATGATCGTCCCGGTGGCAAGGTCGAGTGCGCTGTTGGACGGGCAGGGCGCCTTGAAGCAGCGCAGCCCGTTGTCGCAATAGACATAACTGCTCTCGGCCGCGAATGCCGGCATGGCACAGAGCGAACAGGCAGCGACAAAGAGGAAGGCGAGACCGGGCATGGCTCTCAACGTCGCGGAGAATTGGGGCGAAACCGCGATGGGTTACAGGC
>NZ_RZQP01000467.1:0-1488 GCF_003998165.1 Mesorhizobium sp. M7A.F.Ca.US.007.01.2.1
ATCGACGCCAAGCATCCGTTCGTGCCGTTTGGCGGCGATCATCGCCTGCACGATGCCGGTGTCGCCGCCCTGCCCGGTGATGCCGTCGAACGGACCGTTGGTGGCGATCGCATCCGCAGTCACCTTCTGCGCCACGCCGTCATCCCATTTGCCGGCGACTTCGGTCACGTCCCACTTCTTGCCGGACGCATCGAAGACCTCGTGGATGCCGTTGTGACGATCCGTGTCGACGGAGGTGCCGGCGACGCCGCGCACTTCCAGGATCTTGCCGCCGTTCGGTATCTTGCCGACCAGCCACTTGGCCCACAATTCGCCAAGACCCTTCTGATCGACATTGACGTTGATGGCGTCCTTGGTGTCGAGAATGTTGTCGAAGGCGACCAGCACGATGCCCGCTTCCTTGGCACGCTTGATGACCGGACCGAAGGCCGTCGGATTCTGGGCGTCGGTGACGATGGCGTCATAGCCGGAATCGATGAAATTGTTGATCGCCGAGATCTGTGCCGGCACGTCCTCGCCCGTCGAGACGACCTTGAATTCCTTGATCTTGGCTTTGACTTCAGGTTGCGCGGCGTAGGCCTTGGCCGTCTGCACCATCTGGATGCGCCAGGTGTTGGCGATATAGCCATTGGCGAAGGCGATGCGGAACGGCCCTTCCTTCTTGGGATATTTGAAGAATTTGGTCTCCGCGCTCCACGGCGCGAAACAGTCCGCCTGAGCGGCGGGACCCGACACGATTTCGGGTCCGGCGGCCATGGCGGCCGAATTGAGCATGACGAATGCAGTGGCGGCAACGACGCCACCAACGAGTGACTTGATCATCGATAATCCTCCCGATTGCAGTTCTGATTGTTCGTTTCGCAATGCGAATTTTTCGCGCGATGGACCGGCACCTCCCGCCTTGCCATGCGCTTCCTCGGCCGCCCGTGATGGCCGACCCGGTACCTCCCTTGTCGCCGCCAGCGGGGCGAAAACTATCATATTATCCATAATAAACAAGTATTAGTTGTCGCTTATGTATAATAAACAGGTGCGACCTGTCGTTCATGCAACTGCCTGTAGGAGATGGTAGCGCTACCAAATTGGCGTGTAAACCGGCATTCGCACAGTCGCTTCTGTGCGTTTCAACGCGCCGTGCTCTCGCGGCGCTTGAGCTCGAAACCGAGATCTACGATCCGTTGCTCCGGTCTTTTGCCGGCGATCGCAGCAAGCGCCATGGCGACGGCACGCCGGCCGATCTCATAACGATGGGTGCGGATGCTGGTGACCGAAGGAAACGCCACCTGCATCATGTCGAGATCGTTGAAACCGACGATGCCGATCGTCTTCGGCACCGCGATCGAGGCGCGATGGCATTCGAACAAGACGCCGAGCGCGATGTCGTCATTGTTGCAGAACACCCCGTCGAGTGTCGGCACCTTGGCCAGCGCGTCGCGGAACATCTCGCGGCCGAGCGACACGCTGGACAGCACCGGCGTGGTGGTGACG
>NZ_RZQP01000468.1:0-1477 GCF_003998165.1 Mesorhizobium sp. M7A.F.Ca.US.007.01.2.1
AGATCGAACTTCACCCTGCCGAACTCGGCATGGTGACGGCCAATCTTCGCCTCTCCGGGGAACAACTTTCGATTGAGCTGAAGCCTGAAACACACGATGCCTATCGTCGGCTGTCCGCCGACAGCGAGGCCATCGTCAAGTCGCTGCGAGGGCTCGGCTTCGAGGTTGACAAGGTCACGATACTGCAACCTTCGGTAGCAGTTCCCGCTGCAACCCGGACGGATGCAACCGCTCCGTTGGCGGCGGCAACAGGCCGCGATCCAGCATCCTTTCAACCGGGGAATTCGGGCGGCGGCAATGGTGGAGCCGGCGGCCAGCAACCGGGTCAGCAATCCTCAGGGAACCGCAACGATGACGCGCAGGACTACGGCCGCGGCACTTCGCCTTCTCGCGAGCGCGCTGGCGGCGATATCTTTATCTAGCACGGTAACAGCTGCCGCAGCCGCGACCAACCCTTGCGAGCCGGAAATCCTGCGCGCCGCCGACCGCTATGGCGTTCCCGCCGGCATCCTTTATGCCGTTGGCCTGACGGAGACCGGCAACAAGGGCAGCCTTCAACCCAACGCTTTGAATATAGAGGGAAAAGCAGTCTTTCCCAGGAGCCGGACCGAGGCCCTTGCCGCCTTCGCCAATGCCCGGCGCGAGGGCAAGACCCTGATCGATCTGGGCTGCATGCAGATCAATCACCACTACCACGCATCGCATTTTCGCAGCGTCGAGGACATGCTCGACCCACGTCAGAACGTCGACTATGCGGCGCGCTTCCTGGCCAGTCTTCATGCCCGTCACGAGACCTGGTCGATGGCCGTGGCCCGCTATCATGCCGGCCCCGACAATGACCCGGCGCAGAAGATCTATGTCTGCCGCGTCATTGCCAACATGGTCGCCACCGGCTTTGGAAAATGGACCGCGAACGCCCGCGGATTCTGCAACCCATAAGCGCATTTTCCATTACTAATAGACCTAACACACAACCCCGAATTGTTGTTCTGGCCTGGCCAAAACTTGGCGCCGAATGCGTATCTGGCTGCACGCTAATGCAACCGATACGATTCCAGACTCCCAAGAAACTAGCTACAAGAAATGACGGTTGTTCAGGATTCTCGCCAGCGGATAGGCCTCTCTTCACGGGGCAAATGATTTGATTCGGAAGGCGGGGCCGATGATTGTGATCGTTGACGAGCGCGAGCTCGTAACAGAGGGATACAATTCACTTTTCGATCGTGAGGGCATCGCCTGTGCAGGCTTTGCATCCGGCGAATTCGGTGAGTGGGTGAATTCGGCCGCCGACACCGATCTGCGCTCGGTCAGGGCCTTCCTCATCGGCGATTGCCGCGAAGGTTCCATCTCTCCGCGCCAGATCCGCGACCGCACCGGCGCCCCGGTGATTGCGCTGAGCGAACAGCATTCGCTGGAGAACACGCTGCGGTTGTTCGAGAGCGGCGTCGATGACGTCATTCGCAAGCCCGTCCATATT